>NZ_JBKJFM010000021.1:0-55296 GCF_046614825.1 Streptomyces nanhaiensis | reverse complement strand
CCGGTGCTCCCGGCTGCTCCCCGGCCGCGGAGGCGGCCCTGGAGGGCGCGCTCCGGCGGGCGCGGGCGCGGGGCGGCGTACGGGTGGAGGGCACGGACCTGCTGGACGCGCTGCTGGCCGATCCGTGCTGCCGGGCGGTGGAGGTGCTGCGCCGCGCGGGCGCCGTCCCCGGTCCCGTCCCCGCGGCCTCCTCCCGCGTACCCGGCCCCGACCCCGATCCCGACCCCGATACCGCCTCCGGCCCCGTGGGAGCGGCCGCGCGGATCGCCGTAGTCCGTCCCCCGCGGCTCTGTCAGGGGCACAGTCGATGACACTCCTGTCGGGTGCTGCCATGATGGGCCGGTGCATGCCCCGACATCCCCGCCCGCTCCTTCGAGGACGAGCACCGGCCTCACCCTCGCCCTCGTCTCCGCCGTCGCCTTCGGCGGCTCCGGTCCGGCGGCCAAGCCGCTGATCAACGCCGGGCTCGACCCGCTGCACGTCACCTGGCTCAGAGTCGCGGGCGCCGCCGTGGTGCTGCTGCCGCTGGCCTGGCGCCACCGGGGCCTGCTGCGGCGGCGCCCGGCACTGCTGGCCGGCTTCGGGCTGCTGGCCGTCGCGGGCGTGCAGGCGTGCTACTTCGCGGCCATCTCCCGCATCCCGGTGGGAGTCGCCCTGCTGGTGGAGTACCTCGCGCCCGCGCTGGTGCTGGGCTGGGTGCGCTTCGTCCAGCGCCGCCCGGTGAGCCGGGCGGCGGGCGCCGGGGTGGTGCTCGCGGTCGGCGGCCTGGCGTGCGTGGTGGAGATCTGGGCCGGGCTCGGCTTCGACGTCTGGGGGTTGCTGCTGGCGCTGGGAGCCGCCTGCTGCCAGGTGGGGTACTTCGTCCTGTCCGACCACGGGACCGGCGACCCGGAGGAGGGAGGGGCGCCCGATCCCCTGGGGGTCATCGCCTACGGGCTGCTCATCGGCGCGCTGGTGCTCACGGCCGTCGCCCGGCCCTGGCGGATGGAGTGGTCGGTGCTGGGCGGGCGGGCCGAACTGGCGGGAGTCTGGTCGTCCGGTGCCGGCGTCCAGGTGCCCGCGGCCGTACTGCTGGGCTGGATCGTGCTGGTGGCCACCGTGGCCGCCTACCTGACCGGGGTGGTGTCGGTGCGCAGGCTCTCGCCGCAGGTGGCGGGGGTGGTGGCCTGTCTGGAGGCGGTGGTGGCCACCGTGCTGGCCTGGGTGCTGCTGGACGAGAGGCTGTCGGCGGTCCAGCTGTTCGGCGGTGCTGGCGGGCGCGTTCGTCGCGCAGCGCGCCACTCCCGCGGCGCCGTCCGCCGCGCCGGTCGCGGAGGGCGGCGCGGCACCGGCCGTGCGGCGGACGGCGGAGGGAGCCGCCGGAGGGGCCCCGGGCGGGGGAGGGCGCGCAGGGGAGCGGTTGTCGGGTGAGGCGCCCGCACCGTAGGGTGCGGGCATGCATTTGACCGTACTGCCCCCGCCCGCCGCCTAGGGCGGGCTGCCGAGGAGTACCGCGCCGGGGCGCTGACGCCACCGCGCAGGTCATCGCTGCCCGCGTACGGGACCACATGACAGCTTCCCGACGTACGCGGAGAACTCACACGTGTCGAAACCCACTTCCGCCCTGTCCACCGCCGCACCCACCGGCGGAAGCAATGATTCCGCATACGGTTCCGCGCCCGCCGACGGCCTGTCCGTCGGGCGCGGGCTGCTCTACCTGATCGTCGCCGGAGTCGCCTGGGGCACCGCCGGAGCCGCGGCCGCCCTGCTGTACCGCGCCAGCGACCTGGGGCCGATCGCCCTGTCCTTCTGGCGCTACGTCGGCGGGATCGCCCTGCTGCTGGCGTTCCTCCCCCTGCGCCGCACAACCCGCCCGGGCCGGCCCGGGCGCTCCGGTCGCGCTGCCCCGGCCGCGCCGGGGCCGCGGCGCCGCCGGGTGGGCCGGATCGTGGCCACCGGGCTGGGTCTGACGCTCTTCCAGACCGCCTACTTCGCCGCGGTCCAGGCCACCGGACTCGCCGTCGGCACGGTCGTCACCCTCGGCGCCGGTCCCGTGCTCATCGCGATCGGCGCCCGGCTGACGATGGGCGAGCGGCTGGGGCGCGGCGGTCTGGCGGCCGTGGTCGGCGCGCTGGCCGGCCTGACGGTGCTGTGCCTGGGGGGCGACGAGACGACGGTGCGGCCGCTGGGCGTCGGCCTCGCGCTGCTGTCCGCCTCCGGCTACGCCGCCGTCACCCTGCTGACCCGGTGGATGGGCCGCAAGGGTGCGGGCGGCGACCCGTACTCCACCACCACCTGGGCGTTCGGCGTCGGCGCGGTGTGCCTGCTGCCGCTGGGGCTGGCCGAGGGACTGCTGCCGCACACCGCCGAGGACCCGCTGCGGGTGCTGCTCCTGCTGGCGTACACCGCCGCCGTGCCCACGGCGCTGGCGTACGCGCTGTACTTCGCGGGGGCGGCGGTCGTACGGTCGGCGACCGCCTCGGTGATCATGCTCATCGAGCCGGTGAGCGCCGCCGTGATCGCCGTCGTGCTGCTGGGCGAGCGGCTGACCGCGGCGACCGTCGTGGGCACCGCGCTGCTGCTCGCCGCCGTGACGGGGCTGGCGATCGCCGAGGCGCGGCTGGCCGCCGGGGCACGCCGTACGGCGGCCGCGGGCGTCGGGGGGACCGGGGGCGTCGGCGGCGGAGCCGGGGCGTGAGCGCCGGGGCGTGAAAGGCGGGGCGTGAAAGGCGGGGCGGGCGTGGGCGGTCTCTTTGCCCGCGCCCGCCCCGCCGGCACCCGCTCGGGCCTTGCCGGCTCGCCCGTCAGAGCGTGGCGAGCGCGGCGAGGTAGCCGGGCACGGCGGCGCCCGGAGCCATGTCCTCGGCAGGCACGGGAGCGCCGTAGGCCCTCCGCACCGGCACCACACCGCTCCAGTGGGGGAGGGAGAGGTCCTCCGGCTCGTCGTTCGGGCCGCCGGTGCGGACCTTCGCCGAGACCTCCTCGAGGTCCAGGGCCATGACGGCGGTGGCGGCCAGTTCCCGCGCGTCCGCCGGGCGCGAGTCGGCCGAGCGCCCGGGGACGGCCTGGTCGACGATGGCGTCGAGGGCGATGGCCCGCTCGGCCGGGTCCTCCACCCGGTGCGCGGTTCCGTGCACCACGACCGAGCGGTAGTTGACCGAGTGGTGGAAGGCGGAGCGGGCCAGCACCAGTGCGTCCAGATGCGTCACCGTCAGACAGACGGGCAGTCCCGCCTCGGAGGAGCCCGCCGCCCGCAGCGGCCGGGAGCCGGTGGAACCGTGGACGTACAGGCGCTCGCCGACCCGGGCGTAGAGCGTCGGCAGGACGACCGGCGCGCCGTCGCGGACGAAACCGAGGTGGCACAGGCAGCCGTCGTCGAGTATCGCGTGCACCAGGTCGCGGTCGTACGCCGCGCGCTTGCGGCCGCGGGTGGGAACGGTGCGCTCGGTCGGGGCGTACGCGCCCCCGGGGGCGTTGGTGGACATGGTTGCCGACTCCCTCTCATGCGTGGCGGCCGGGCTCGCCGACTTGCTTCCTCTTATTGCACTAGTGCATACTGTGCTTTGTGCTAGGAGGATATCGGATCGAAGGGCGGCGCGCCGCCGAAATCGCCGCCAGCGTGGAACGAGGCGTCGGCTCGGGGGAGTTGGAGCCGGGGCGGCCGCTGCCCCCCATGCGGGAACTGGCGGCGGAGCTGGGCGTGAACCCCAACACGGTCGCCGCCGCCTACCGCACCCTGCGCGAGCGCGGGGTGATCGAGACGGCCGGACGGCGCGGCAGCCGGGTGCGCCCGCGCCCGGCCACCACCGCCCGCGAGGCGATCGGCGTCGAGGCGCCCGAGGGCGCGCGCGACATCTCCAAGGGCAACCCGGACCCGGCGCTGCTGCCCTCGCTGGACGCCGCGCTCGCCGCCGCCGCACGGCGCCACGAGCGGCAACCGACGCTCTACGGCGCCCCCGGGCTCACCGACGACCTGGTCCGGCTGGCACGGGCGGCCTTCGACGCGGACGCGGTGCCACCGGGCCCCGTCGCCGCCGCCTCCGGATCGCTGGACGCCATCGAACGGGTGCTGGCAGCCCATTTGAAGCCCGGCGACGCGGTCGCCGTGGAGGACCCCGGATGGGGGAGCCTGCTGGACCTCGTCCCGGCGCTGGGCCTGCGGACACTCCCGGTGGCACTGGACGACGACGGCCCGCTGCCCGAGGCGGTCGAACGGGCGCTGCGGCAGGGTGCGCGGGCCCTGGTCGTCACCGACCGGGCCCAGAACCCGACCGGCGCCGCGGTCTCCGCGCCGCGCGCCCGCGAACTGCGCCGCGTCCTTGCCGGACACCCCCGGGTGCTGCTGATCGAGGACGACCACGGACACGGCATCGTCGATCTGCCCCTGCACCCGCTGGCGGGCGAGCGCGGCCCGGCCGGCCACTGGGCGCTGGTGCGCTCCACCGCCAAGGCGTACGGCCCCGACCTGCGGCTGGCCGTGCTGACCGGCGACGCCGTCACCGTCGACCGGGTGCGCGGACGGCAGCGGCTGGGGCCCGGCTGGGTCAGCCATCTGCTCCAGCACACCGTCACCGCCCTGTGGGAGAGCCGGGCGGTCGACCCCGCCGAGGTGGCCGGCTCCTACGGCCGCCGCCGCACCGCGCTGATCGAGGCGCTGGCCGCGCGCGGGGTGGAGGCGCACGGACGCAGCGGGATGAACGTGTGGGTGCCGGTGCCCGACGAGACCGGCGCGGTCGCCCGGCTGCTGCGGGCCGGCTGGGCCGTCGCCCCCGGGGCCCGCTTCCGGATCGACTCGCCGCCCGGCGTCCGGCTGACCGTCTCGACCCTCTCCGAGGACGAGGCCGGGCCGGTCGCCGACGCGGTGGCGGCGGCGATCCGGCCCGGCGAGGCGCGGCGGTACGGGTGAACCGTACCGCCTGTCACGGCCGCGCGCTCCGCGTCCGGCTCTGTGTGAGGGCGGCGCCGACGAGCACGATCAGCGCGCCGACGGGGGTGCTCCAGGCCAGTTGCTCGTCCAGCAGCGCCACTCCGGCCGCCGTGGCGATCACGGGGATGAAGTACGTCACCAAAGTGGCCGTGGTCGGCCCCACCTCCGCCACCAGCCCGTACTGCAGGAGGAAGGCGACCCCGGTGCCCAGCGCGCCCAGCGCCGCGACCGCCAGCAGCGGACCGACGGGGAACGAGGCCGGGAAGGAGGTGAACAAGGGCGTGACCAGCGCCAGTTGGAGAGTGCCGAGCAGGAGCTGGGAGCCGGCCATCGCCACGTTGGAGCCCTCGGCGCCCGCCAGCGTGCGGCGCACGTACACCCAGCCGACCGCGTAGCTGAGCGCGGCGACCAGCGCCATGGCCGTGCCGGCGGGGTCCTGCCCGCCGAAGCCCTGCCAGGCGCCGAGTACGGTCAGGACGCCCGCGAAACCGATGCCGAGCCCGGCGATCCGGCGCCTGGTGGGCCGGTCGTCGGAGAGGGCGACCAGGGAGAGCAGCATGCCCCACAGCGGGGTGGTGGCGTTGCAGATGCCCGCCAGGGTGGAGGAGATGGTCAGCTCGGCGTAGGAGAAGAGGGTGAACGGCAGGGCGTTCAGCAGGAACGCCGCGACCGCCAGGTGCCCCCAGGTGCGTACACCCCGCGGCAGCCGTTCGCGCCGCGCCAGCAGCACCGCACCCAGGACTGCCGTGCCGAACACCAGACGCCCGAGGGTGACCTGGAGCGGGGCGAAGCCGTGGGTGCCGACCTTGATCAGCAGGAAGCTGAAGCCCCAGATCAGGCTGAGGGCGGCGAAGCGGACGCGCCAGTCGACCGAGGTCGGGCGACGGGCCGCCGAAGGGGCCGGAGTGGTCGGGGCGGTCGGGGTGGCCGGGACGGCGGACGGACCCGTGGAACCGGAGGGGTCGGGAGCCGGCACGGCACCGACGCGGGCGGAGGCGGACATGCGTCAACGATCGCTCCTTCAACGATTAAGGACAAGCGAGAAATCCTGGAGTGAACCCCTTAGCATCGCTTACATGTTGAATCTGGACCGGCTGCGCATCCTCCATGCGGTCGCCCGCCACGGCTCGGTGAGCGGCGCGGCAGAGGCACTGCACGTCACCACCTCGGCCGTCTCCCAGCAGATGGCCAAACTGGAGCGCGAGACCGGTCAGCAACTGCTCGCCAGGAACGGCCGCGGCGTCCGGCTCACCGACGCCGGCCGCCTGCTCGCCGAGCACGCCCGGCGCATCCTGTCCCAACTCGAGCTCGCCGAGGCCGAACTGGAGGCGCACCGCGGCCGGGCCGTCGGCGAACTGCTGCTCGGCGCCTTCCCCACCGCCGCCCGGGGGCTGTTCCCGGTCGCCCTGGCCGTGCTGCGCGCCGACCACCCCCGACTGCGGGCCCGGATGCGGGAGATGGAGCCCGAGGAGTCGGTGCGGGCACTGGTGCGCGGGGACATCGACCTCGCGGTCGTCCTGGACTGGCACAACCGCCCCCTGTCCCTGCCCGGCGGACTGGCCAAGGAGCCGCTCCTGGACGACCCCGCCGATGTGGCGATGCCCGCCGCCCATCCCCGTGCCGGGGCCGAGTGGGTGGAACTGGCGGACTTCGCGGACGACGAGTGGATCTCCTGGCCCGGGGGCGAGTTCTGCCACGACTGGCTGCTGTTCACCCTGCGCGGCCAGGGCATCGAGCCCAGACTGTGCCACACGGCCGGGGAGCACCACACCCAGCTCGCCCTGGTCGGCGCCGGACTCGGGGTCGCCGTCGCCCCCCGCCTCGGCCGCGGACCGCTGCCCAAGGGGGTGGCCGTCGCCCCGGTCCGGCACCCGATGAAGCGGCACGTCTACGCGGTCTGGCGGGAGGACGCCGACCGCAGGCCGTCCATCCGGGCGGCGGTGGAGGCGCTGCGCACGGCCGCGGACGGCATCGGCGGCTGACGCGGGGGCCGCCCGTTCAGGCGTCCTCCCGGAACCGCCTCCCGGAACCGCCTCCCTGAACCGTCACCCGGGCCCGAGCCCGAGCGCGTCGCGCAGGAAGCCGAGCTCGAAACCGAGCAGCCGTTCGGCGGCCGTCCCGTCGCCGCCGCCGTGCCCCGCGCCGGACAGCGGCAGCACCGAGTGCTCGCGCCCGGCGGCCAGCAGCGCCGCGGACAGCCGCAACGTGTGCGCGAAGGCCACGTTGTCGTCTGTGGTGCCGTGCACCAGCAGCAGCGGACGGCGCAGCCGGTGGGCGTCGCGCAGCAGCGAGGAGCGATCGTAGTTCTCCGGTTCCCGCTCCGGATGGCCCAGGTAGCGCTCCTTCCAGTGCGTGTCGTACAGCCGCTGGTCGGTGGGCGCCGCTCCGGCGACCGCGGCGTGGAAGACCTCCGGACGGCGCAGCACGGCCGCGGCGGCGAGCGTGCCCCCGAAGGACCAGCCGCGGACCGCCACCCGGCCCGGGTCCAGGTACGGATGATCGGCCACCGCCGCGTTCAGGGCGTCGATCTGGTCCTCCAGCACGGGGGTGAGCTGGTCGCCGCGGATCTCCTTCTCCCACGCCGGCCCCCGCCCCGGGGTGCCGCGCCCGTCGGTGACCAGTACGGCGAAGCCCTGTTCGGCGAACCACTGGGCCACGCACGCCCACCACGTCCGGGCCCGCACCACCAGCCGCATCCCCGGCCCGGAGTAAGGGCTGAGCAGGACGGGCAGGGGACGGGCGTCCGGCGCCCGCGGGTCGTATCCCGAGGGCAGGAACAGCGCGCTGCGCAACCGCCGTCCGCCGTGCACGAGGAAGAGGGGACGGGGCGTCACGACCGGCTCCTCGGCCAGGGAGGCGATCCCTCCCGCCATCGTCCCGCCGCGCCGGACGGTGACCGTGTGCCCGTCCGGGGCCAGGCTGTCGAGCACCACGGTGCCGCCGGCCGCGGCGGCCGAGTGCACCCCGGGCCCGTCGCTGACGCGGCGGCAGCCCGACCCCGGCCCCACGGCCCACACATGCTCCTCGACCGGGTCCTCGCACCCGGTGAACAGCACCTCCTCGCCCTCCGTGCCCAGCACCCCGGTGACCTGCAGGCCCGCCGGGGTGAGGGTGTCGCCGACGCGCAGCCGCCGGGTGCCGGCCGACTCCTCGGTCCTCACCAGCAGTCCCGATCCGGTGCGGCACGGCGCGCCCGGCACCAGCTCCACCCAGTGCCGGTCGCGCTGCTCGTGCAGGACGCGGGTGGCGCCCGTGGCCGGATCGACCGCCAGGACCCGCAGCACGCGCTGGTCGCGGCTCTGCACGGTGACCAGCGGGCCGTGGGCGTCCCAGCCGGCGGCCACCACGTACTCGAAGGCCGCGCGGTCCCAGACGACCTCGGTACGGCCGCCGTCGAGGGAGAGCAGGTGCAGGGAGACGTCGGCGTTGGGCGTGCCCGCGGCCGGATAGGCCATGGGGCGCGGCGGAAGCTCGGGACGCGCCGGGTCGCAGACCCACCGCCGCCGCACCGCCGAGGTGTCCACCCGGGCCGCCAGCAGGGCCCGGCCGTCGGGCGCCCACCAGTGGCCGCGCAGCCGCCCCATCGACTCGGCCGACACGTGGTCGGTCAGCCCGTACGTCACCTGAGGGCCCTCGGGGGCGGCCAGGCACCGGTCGCCGCCGTCGCCGAAGCCGACGACGTGCAGCGCGCCGCCGGTGACGTAGGCGATCAGTTCCCCGTCCGGGGAGAGCCGGGGATCCACCACGGGGCCGGCCGCCGGCACCGGGAACGGCGGGCCGCCGCCGGTGTCCACCGCCCACAGCGCGCCGCCGAGCGCGTACACCGCGCGCCGCAGCTCCCTGTCGGCCGCGTACGCCACCACGCCCGTGGACCGCTCGCGGGCCCGTTCGCGCCGCGCCCGCTCCTCGGGCGGGACCGGGCGCGCGCCGTCGTCCGCGCCGTGCGGGGCGGCCAGCAACCGCTCCTCGCCGTCCTCCCACAGCCACAGCCGCCCGACGGGGTCGTCACCGCCCCCGGTGCGGACGAACAGCACCCGCGCACCGTCCGGCGACACCGCGGGCTGCCGGGGGACACCGAGCGAGAAGCGGCGGGTGCGGGCGAACTGCCGCGGGAAGCCGGAGGCGTTCACGGGGAACTCCTTAGTACGGGTGACCGGGAGGAGTGCGGACGCCCCGGGAAACGGGAGTGCTCGCGGGGAGGGACGGGGACGGGGGAAGGGGCCGTCCTGCGCTCCGGACCGCGGCATCCTAGCGTCCTTCCCGGTCGCCCCGGTCGCCCCGGTCGCCCCGGTCGCCCCGGTCGCCCCGGTCGCCCCGGCGGCTCAGCGGCGTCGCAGCCGCGGGAGCCCCGGTCGACGGCCCCGGACCCCGCCGACCGGGGTCCGGGCCCGTCCTACGCGCCGGGCCGCCTGGCGGGGAAGCCGTGCCTGTGCGCCATGAGGACGACCGCGAGCACAGGTGCCAGGAGCAGCATCACGGCCCAGGGGAAGGATTCGCTGCCGATCACGTCGAGCAGGACGCCGCCGACGATGCCGCCGCCCGCCATGGCGACGTTCCACAGCGTCACCAGCATCGCCTGCGCCGCGTCGGCCGCCTTGCCGCCGGCGTCGCCGGCGGCCGTCTGCAGCAGGGTGGGCACACCGCCCCAGCCCAGGCCCCACAGGGCGGAGGCGAGGTACACGAGGGCCGCGTTGTCGGCGACGACCGCGAGCAGCGCGGCGGCCACGGCGACCAGCAGGACGCTGGCGACCGTCAGCGAGCGCAGCCGGTTGTGGATCTGCGCCCCCACGATCCAGATGCTGACCAGCGAGGCGCCGCCGAAGACCAGCAGCACCAGATCGGTGTCGTCGCCCATGCCCAGGTCGTCGACGAACGTGGCGATGTAGGCGTACAGGATGGTGTGGGCCAGGACGAAGACGAGGACGACGAACAGCACCGGGGACACCCCCGGGACGCGCAGCGCCCCCAGCATCTTCGGCCGCTCACCGCGCGCCTGCCCCGGGTAGTCGGGCACGCCCATGACGATCCACAGCAGCAGCGCCACCGTGAGGGCCGTCATCGACAGGAACGCCGCGCGCCAGCCGAGCATCGAGCCGAGGAAGGTTCCGGCGGGCACACCGAGGGAGAGCGCCACCGGGATGCCCGCCATCGCGATGGCGATGGCCCTGCCCTGCAGGCGGACGGGCGCCATGCGCCTGGCGTACCCGACGAGCAGGGCCCAGGCCAGACCGGCGGCGACGCCCGCGACGAACCGCGCCACCATCGTCAGACCGTAGACCGACGAGAGGGCCGTGACGGTGTTGGCGACGGCGAAGCCCGTCATCGACGTCAGCAGCAGCCGCTTGCGCCGCCAGCCCGCGGTGGCCGCGCTCAGGGGGATCGCGGTCAGAACGGTGCCGATCGCGTAGATCGTGACCGTCTGCCCGGCCGCCGACTCCCTGACGTTCAGACCCTCGCTCATCGCGGGGAGGAGACCGGCGGGAAGGGTCTCGGTGAGGCTGGTGATGAAGACGGCCGTGGACAGGGCCAGCAGGGCGAAGAGGGGCAGTTTCTCCCGCTCCTGGCCCCCGCCGTTCGCAGGCGGCGCGGCATGGGTGCCCGGGCCGGGGGGATCCGCGATCTCGGGTGAGGTGCTCATGTGATGTGCTCCGGGTCTCGGGGGACGTGGATGTCTTCTGAAGCGGAGTGCGGTCACGGATTGCCGAGGCCGCCGTCGACGGGGAGTTGGACGCCGGTCGTGAACGTCGCGTCCGTCGCCAGGAACAGCGCGGCGCGGGCCACTTCCTCGGCGGAGCCGAGACGGCCGAGCGGCGGCAGCGGCGCGGTACCGTCCGCCGACGCCTCGATGCAACCCGGTGCCACCGCGTTGACGCGGATGCCGCGGGAGGCGAGTTCGGCGGCGAGCTCGTGCACGGCGGCGGGGGTGGTCAGCACCACCCCGCCGCCGTCCCTGAGGTACGGCAGCAGCGGGCGCGCCGTGGCCACGGCGTCGGCGAACACGAAGTCGACGCCCCGGCCGGCCGGCCGGGGGCCGTGCTCGACGGCGGCCGGGGCGACGACCCGGGCCGCGGAACCCAGCTCGGCGCTCGCGTACGCGCGCTCGCCGGGGGTGCGGGCGGTCAGCAGGACCTCCGCGCCCCCCTCCACGAGGCGCTTGGCGATGGCCAGGCCGATACCGGTGGCCTGGCCGACGACGACCGCCCTTCTCCCCGCGTACCTGGCCATGCCCGCCGCTCCCTTCCGGCGCCCCGTGCTTCCGGGAGCGCCACGTCATCCGGCGGACAGGACTGTGCGCGAAGACGCTTCGGACGGGCTTCGGAGCCGCTGACGGTCCGCTGACGGCCTCCCCTGACGGCCTCCCCGGAGGACGGGTGCGGGAGGGACGGGGCACGCGGGCGTGCGGCGCGGACCGGACATGTACCGTTGATCACATGCGGTTTGGGTTACTCGGGCCACTCGCGGTGTGGGACGACGAGGGGAAGGCGATCAGGGTTCCCGAGGCCAAGGTCCGGACGCTGCTGGCGGACCTGCTCGCGCACGGTGGGGACCCGGTGTCCACGGACCGCCTGGTCCACGACCTGTGGGGTGACGGACCGCCGGGCAAGCCGGCGGGAGCCCTCCAGTCCAAGGTCTCCCAACTGCGCCGCGTCCTGGGCCGGGACCGCGTGGTGCGGGAGGGGCCGGGCTACCGCCTGCGGCTCGACCCGGTCGCCGACGAGGTGGACGCCGACCGCTTCCGGGCCCTCGTGGCCGAGGCCGTGCCCGTACGCGACCCCCGCGCACGGGCTGCGCTGCTCACCGAGGCCCTCGGCCTGTGGCGGGGACCCGCGTACGCGGACTTCGCGGACGAGGAGTTCGCGCGGGGGCCCGCGCACCGCCTCACCGAGCAGAGGCTGTCCGTTCTGGAGGAGCAGGCCGAGGCACGGCTGGCGGCCGGAGACCACGTGCTCCTCGCGGGGGAGCTGGCCGACCTGGTGGCCCGGTACCCGCTCAGGGAGCGCCTGCGCGCCGTCCGGATACGGGCTCTCTACCTGGCGGGCCGCCAGAGCGAGGCCCTGGCGTCGTACGAGGATCTGAGAGCCCACCTGGCCGGGGAACTGGGCGTCGATCCCGGCCCCGAACTCGGCGCGCTGCACCAGGCGGTGCTCCGCCAGGACCCGGTGCTCCACCGGAACCCGCTCCCCCCGGTGCCGTCCGCGCCGGAACCCGTCCGGGCCGGGACGGCTTCCGGGCCGGCCGCGCCACCGCCCGCGGCGGGCCCCGAATCGAACCTGCCCGTCCCGCTCACCCCCCTCATCGGCCGGGACCAGGCCCTCGCCCGGCTCTCCCGGCTCCTGGGCGCCGCGCGCCTGGTGACCCTCACCGGGCCCGGCGGCGTCGGCAAGACCCGCCTGGCCGTGGCGGCGGCCGCCGCCACGGCCGCTGACGCCACGGCCGGCGGGCACCCCGACGGCGTCTGGCTCGTGGAGTTCGCCGGCGTTCGCGCCGGAACCTCCGCCGACCTCGCCCAGGTCGTCGCCGCCACCCTCGGCATCCGGGAGGACGCCCCCTCCGCGCTGCCGGGCAACGGGACCGGTGCCGGGGAGCGGCCCCCCGCACAGCGCCTCGCCGCCGCCCTGCGGGACCGCCGGGTCCTGCTCGTCCTGGACAACTGCGAGCACGTCGTCGACGCCGCCGCCGAACTGGCCGAGCTGCTGCTGCGCACCGCGCCCGGCCTGCGCGTGCTGGCCACCAGCCAGGAGCCGCTCGGCCTGGCCGGAGAGGCCGTGTTCCTGGTCGAGCCCCTGCGGACCGCCGACGCCGTACGCCTGTTCGCCGAGCGCGCAGCCGCGTCCGCTCCCGGTTTCCGCCTCGGCCGGGAGACGTCCGACCAGGAGGCCGTCGCCGAGATCTGCCGCCGCCTCGACGGCATCCCGCTCGCCCTCGAACTCGCCGCCACCCGTGTGCGCGCTCTGGGAGTGCGGGAACTGGCGGCCCGTCTCGGCGACCGGTTCCGGGTGCTGACGACCTCCCGGCAGCGGGGCGCGCCCGCCCGCCAGCAGACCCTGCGGGCCATGATCGACTGGAGCTGGGAGCTGCTCAGCGCACCGGAGCGGATCGTCCTGCGCCGCCTGGCGGTGCACAGCGACGGCTGCGACCTGGAAGCCGCCGAGGCGACGTGCGCGGGCGACGGCGTCGCCCGTGAGGAAGTGCTCGACCTGGTGACGCGGTTGGTCGACCGGTCACTGGTGGTCGTCGTGGACGGCCCCACCGGGCCCCGCTACCGGTTGCTGGAGTCCGTCACCGCGTACGCGGCGGAGCGGCTGGACGAGATGGAGGACCTCACCGCCGTACGCGACCGCCATCTGCGCTACTACCTCGCACTCGCCGAGCGTGCCGAGCCAGGGCTGCGAGGCGCGGACCAGCGGACCTGGCTCGCACGCCTGGACGCCGAGGCAGGCAATCTACGCGCCGCACTCGACGAGGGGGTCCGCCGAGCGGCCGAGGGACGGGCCGCCGAGGCGGTGAGGCTCGCCACCGCCCTGTCCTGGTGGTGGCTGCTGTGCGGCCGCTTCACCGAGGCCCGCCGCGGCCTGACGGCCGTCCTGTCCGCCGCCGGGGGCAACGCGCCGGAACCCGTTCTGCTGAACGCCGCGTTCGCGCTGCTCACCGGCGACCGCACCGAGGCGGACCTCGACGCGGCCGCCGACGCCGTCCCCGACCCCGTGCGCAGCGCCCGCGCCCTGTGGCTGTGCGCGTACGGGATGTTCAGCGCGGGCGAAGCCGCCGCCTGCGACGGACTGAACGCGCGCGCCCTGGGCCTCTTCACCGCGGCGGGCGACCGATGGGGGACCGCCGCCGCCCTCGGCCTGCGGGCGACACTCGCGCTGATCCGCGGCGATCTCGCGGGACTCGGCCGCGACGGCCTGCGCAGCGCCGAACTCTTCCGCGAACTGGGAGACCGCTGGGGGGAGCTGCAGACCGTCTCACCGCTCGCCGCGCTCGCCGAGGTCAGGGGCGACTACGACGACGCGGCACGCCGTCAGTGTGAAGGGCTGGGCATGGCGCGGGAACTGGGCCTGGAGACGGAGGTGTCGGCCCGGCTGTCCGGGCTCGGCCGGCTCGCGCTGCTGGCCCGCGACTGGGAGCGGGCCCGCGATCTGCACGAGCGGGCACGCCGTATCGCCGTGGAACAGGGCTACAAGTACGGCGAGATCCATTCGGAGATGGGCCTCGCGCTCGGCGCACGCCGCTCCGGCGACCTCGACGGAGCCGAGGCGCACCTGACGCGCATCCGCGACGGCTACGCGGACGTGTCCTCGGAGGCGGGCGACCACCTGCTCCTCGCCGAACTCGGTTTCGTGGCCGAACTCCGCGGTGACGCGGACCGGTCCGCCGCCTGTCACCTGCGCGGCCTGGACGTCGCCCGCTCCCTGGGCGAGCCCCGCGCCCTCGCCCTCTCCCTGGAAGGCCTCGCGGGGGCGGCGGCGCTGCTCGGTCGCGGTCACGGGCATGGGCACGGGCAGGCCGCCGCGTGCGCGGCCGTGCTGCTCGGGGCGGCGAACGCGGCGCGGCGAGGCCTGGGGGCTCCGCTGCCGCCCGCCGAGCGCGGCGATGTCGACCGCATCGCGTCGGCGGCCCGGGAGACACTGGGCGAGCCCGCCTTCACTCAGGCCTTCGAGCGCGGCGCGCGGCTGACCGCGGAGGAGGCGGTGCGCCATGCGTCCGCGGAGCTGGGCTGGCCGACCGGCGGGGCCGGGGGTGAGGTCCCCGGCGGGCCCTGCCGGAGCGGTCCGCCGCCTGTCCCCCGGGGCGCGGCCGGGTTGCGGCGGACGGAACGAGGTCTTCTCCTGGGAGGCACGGGACCTTGTGACGATGTCGTGGTGGGAGGCGTATGACCGGCCGTGGCGGTCCCCCCGGAACCGGGGCGGCGGGCTGGGGGCAGCCCGCCGAGCTGGTGCTGGACGCCGCCGGTGCGGTGATGGCGTGCACGCAGCCCGTTCTGGAGTTGCTGGGCGGCTCGGCCGGGGAGCTCCGCGGCAGGGAGCTGGGCTCCTTCCTCGAGGATCCGTCGGCGTGGGCGGGGCTGGCCGAGAGCGCCGGGCACGGCCGCCGCGGCGACGGGCGCGTGGTGCTGCGGCGCGTCGGCGGCGGCCGGGTGGACCTGGACGTGAGCGTGTTCGCGCTCGCGGGGGGAGGCGGGGCGCGTTTCCTCGTCTGGCTGGTGCCCGCGGCGGGAGCCGAGCTCGAGGACGAGTTCGGGATGCGGGTGGCCCTGGCCGGAGGCGGTGTGCTGGCCTCCAGCCCGCGCGCACAGCAGCGGCTGGACCTGCTGCACGCGGCGGCGGTGCGCGTCGGCGGTTCGCTGGACGTGGCGCGCAACGCCGAGGAACTGGTCGATCTGCTGGTGCCGGTGTTCGCCGATCTGGGCGCGGTCGATCTGACCGAGGAGGTGCTGGCGGGGGAGGAGCTCGGGGAGTTCGCCGCGGACGCCTCCATGAGGCGCGTCGCCGTGGCCGCCGGGGAGGGAATGTGGCCCGGGGAGGTCTACGGCCTCGGAGAGACGTTCTCGATCGGGGATGTCGAGCGGGAGCACCTGCTGCGGGGGGCGGCCGGCATCATGCCGGACCTGAGCGGCCTGCGGAGGGCGGCGGCACGGGATCCGCGGCGGTCCCGGCTGAGCCTGCCCGAGGCCGCGACCTCCTTCCTGGTCCTCCCGCTGCGGGCGCGCGGGACCGTACTGGGGGCCGTGCCGCTGTGGCGGACCGGGGGCCGGACTCCGTTCGACCGCAGTGACGCGACCCTGGCCGAGGAGATCGGCTCCCGGCTGGCCCTGGGCCTGGACAACGCCCGCCGGTACACCCGGGAGCGGCGCACGGCCGAGGCCCTGCAGCGCAGCCTGCTGCCGCCTCCGGTGGTGCGCCTGGCCGGGGCGGAGACCTCGGGGATGTACGCGCCGGCCAGCACCGCGGCCGGCACCGGCGGGAGCTGGTACGACGTGATCCGGCTGTCCGGGGTCCGGGTGGCCTTCGTGGTGGGCAAGGTCGCCGGGCACGGAGTGAACGCCGCCGGCGCCATGGGACGGCTGCGGTCGGCGGTGCAGACCCTGGCCGACCTGGACCCGCCGCCCGACGAGCTGCTGAGCCATCTGGACGACCTGGTGACCCGCATCGGTGAGGACGAGGGGCACCGGGCGGGGCCGGCCGTCAGCTCCCTGCACGGAGCGACCTGCCTGTACGCCGCCTACGACCCGGTCACCGGACGGTGCCTCGTCGCCAGTGCCGGCCACCCCGGCCCCGTCCTGTCCAGGAGGCAGGACTGCGCGGCCGACAGCGTCGGACTCCGTCCCGGGCCGCCGCTGGGAGGCGGCACCGAACCCTTCGAACCGGTGGAACTGCTCCTGCGGCCGGGCGATGTCCTCGCCTTCCACAGCGGACCGCTCACCGCGGCGGCGCGGAACACCGAGCGGGACCTGGAGCGGATGCGCGAGAGCGCCCGGACCGCCGCGAGCACCGAACAGCCGCTGAGCGAGGTCGGACCCCGCCTCCTGGCCCGCCTGCGGGAGCAGAACCGCGACGAGGACCTCGCCCTGCTCCTGGCCCGCGTGGACCGGGTGCCGCCCGAGGACACGGCCTTCTGGCGACTGCCCGCCGACCCCAGCCTCGTCGCGCACGCCCGGGCCCTGGCCTCCGCCCAGCTGGCGGAGTGGGACCTGGGCGAGCTGGACTTCACCACCGAGCTGATCGTCAGCGAACTGGTCACCAACGCCGTCCGCTACGCCGGCGGCCCCATCGGCCTGCGGCTGATCAGGGACCACCGGCTCGTCTGCGAGGTCTCCGACCCCAGCCAGTCCCAGCCCTACCTGCGCCGCGCCCGCCTGTCCGAGGAGGGCGGCCGCGGCCTGTTCCTCATCTCCCAGCTCGCCCACCGCTGGGGCAGCCGCTACACCCCCGGCGGCAAGACCATCTGGACCGAGCAGCTCACCGAGGGCCCCTGAGTTCACCGGCAACCGCACTCCACGCGGACGCCCGGCATGCCCGGGAGGCGGCCTCGCCGCAGCGACGCACGTTCGCCCCGTGGTCCTGGGACGACTACCACGGTGAGCGGCGCAACCAGATCGTCTTCACCGGCGTCGGCCTCGGCGAGGGACGCATCCGCTCGGCGCCGGACGACACGCTGCTCACCGACTCGGAACCGTCGCTGGGCCGGGAGGGCTGGAGAGCCTTCTTCGACCCCCGGCCCCCTGCTCGGCGACGGTCCCGTATGACGCGGCGGGGGCGGCGCCGGCCGCCGTGGAGCAGGTGGGATTTGAAGAAACCACCGGTCGGGAGGAACCTGGAACCTGAGCCATACGCGGCTGAAGCGTCCAGAACGCTCCGACAGGCAGGCGAAGGACATGGCTACCGCACACGCCCCACACACCCAGCACCCGCACCGGCACGGCGAGGGTTGCGGCCACGTCGCCTTCGGGCACGGCGACCACACCGACTACGTGCACGAGGGCCACCTCCACCGCGTCCACGAGGGTCACGTCGACGAGTGCGAGCCCGAAGGGCACGCGGTCCACGGTGACCACCCGCACCGGCACGGCGAGAGCTGCGGCCACCTCGCCGTCCCGCACGGCGACCACACCGACTACGTGCACGACGGATGCCGGCACGCCCTTCACGAGGGCCACTGGGACGAGCACTGAGGACCGGCGGTTGCGCGGTGCCGCGGAACCGCCGCCGGGACTTCGCGGCCCGCTCGCTCCGGTTGTCGGGATGCGGGCCGTCAGGCTGTCCGTCCGTCCGGACACTTCCGGCACCGTCCTTCGAAGACGAGCACGTGGCGTACGTCGACGAACCCGTGCCGCCGCTGCGCAGCCGCCAGCCACTCCTCGAACTCCCGGCAGGGGAAGGGCACATTGTGTCCGCAGCCGCGGCAGACCAGGTAGTGCCGGTGCTCGGTGGTGTCCCTGTAGCGGTAGGACCTCCCCCCGCTGCTGTCGCGCACGACGTCGACCAGGCCGAGGCGTTCCAGAGCGGCGAGTGCCCGGTACACGGTGCTCAGGCTGACCGGATCCCCCTGGTGCTGGAGGTGCCGGTGGATCTGCCGGGCGCCGGCGAACACCTCCAGCCCTTCGAGTACCCGCAGGACCGTCGCCTGTCGTCGGCGGGTTCCGGGGAGCGGGGACCACAGGCCGGGGGGCCGGGGGGCGTCGTCCGCCGGGGTGCCCCGGTGCGTTCGAGCGGCGGGCCGACTCTCGGGCGCCTCGCCGGAGAAACGGGGTGGGCTCCGCCTCTTCCGCGTCCGCGGCTTTCCCGGAGACCGCTGCGTTGTACGGAACTCCTGTGGTTCATGGGATGCGGGTCCTCCGGGTGCGGGAAAGCCCGCCGGTGACGCGGCGTCACAGACCATGGTGCCACTCTATAGGAAACGATTTTCGTTTTCCCGCTGCCGCATCCTCTCGGGTTCCGCCGAGGGGGTGGCCGGTGCCGTTGTCGGACGTTCCGGGCGTTTCGCGCCCTCCAGCCGGTTCGGCGGGTCGGCCTGTGCGCGCCTCTTGTAAACGAAAACCATTGTCATTATATGATCCGGGTGCCCGGTGGCCGCGTCTCGGCGCGCCGGGAGGCCGGCGTGCCGTGGTGCCGCCGTATCGAACGGCCGGGCGAAGATGGGGGAGTCAGGTGTCCGTTGACGGAGCGATCGTTCCGCCCGAGCGACTGCGGTACGCGATGCGGGAGGCGGCCGAGGCCGCGCTGTCCGGCTCCGACCTCACCCGCTCGGCGGCCTTCGCCGACGAACTGGACGGCGTCGCACTGCTGGCGATGGCCCGGATCCTGCGCCGCCACGGACTGTTCCGCCACGACGGAGACCGCCACGGAACGCAAGAGGTCCTGGACGCCGTGAAGGCGGCGCCGCGCCACCGCCGGGTCGTCCGCCGCTGGCTCGCCGCGCTGGTGCGGGAGGGGATGCTCACCCGCACCGACGACGGCCGCTTCAGCGGCCTGGCGGCCGCGGACGGCGAGGCACTGGACCGGGCGGCGCAGAAGGTGCGCGAGGCAGGGCGGGCGCTCGGCCACGGACCGGAGATGGCCCGCTTCCTGCTGGACGCCATCGGACACCTCCCGGAACTGCTGCGTGACGAGATAGCCCTGCAGGCGCTGCTCTTCCCCGACGGCACCATGGACACGGCCGACAGCACCTACCGCGAGAACACCGTCAGCCGTTACGTCAACGCGATGGCGGCCGCCGCTCTGCGCGAGGCCGCCGCACAGTGGGGGCGACGCGGTCCGCTGCGGATCCTGGAGGTCGGCGCCGGCGTGGGGGGCACCACCATCGACATGCTCCCCGCGCTCGCCCCCCACGCCGAACGCGCCGAGGACGGCACCTCCCGAATCGAGTACCTCTTCACGGACGTCTCCCGTTTCTTCCTCGTCTCCGGCAGGGAGCGGCTGGGGGACCGCCCCTGGATCCGCTACCGGCTCCTCGACGTGAACGGTGACATGGCCGCGCAGGGCTACGGGCCGGGATCCGCCGACGTCATCGTCTGCGCCAACGTGCTGCACAACGCCCGGCACATCGGCCGCGTCCTGTCCGGGCTGCGGGGGCTGCTGACCCCCGGCGGCCTGCTCGTGGTCATCGAGACCGGTCGCGAGCACTACCAGATCATGACCTCGATGGAGTTCCTCATGTCGCCCGGCCCGGACGACCCGGACCGCGACTTCGAGGACTTCCGCCGCGGCCTCGACCGGATCTTCCTCACACGCGCGGAGTGGCTGCGCGAACTGGCCGCCGCCGGCTTCGCGCCGACCGTCTGCCTGCCCGGCCCCGACGGGCCGCAGGCGCGTCTGGGCCAGTACGTCTTCGCCGCCACGGCCCCCGCGTAGCACCGGCCCCGCGCCCCTTCCACCGTTCCCCTCGCACCGCACCCATGCCCAGGAGCAGCCGCATGCCGCCGACCTCCCTCTGCCCGTTCCTTCCCGCGGACCACCGCGTTCCCCCGGAGGTGCGGCGATGATCGGCTCCATCGCAGTGGTCGGCCTGGCCTGCCGCTTTCCCGGAGCACCGGACCTGGACGCCTACTGGAACCTCCTGCTGGACGAGCGGGAGGCGCTGACCCGCTTCACCGACGCCGAACTGGCGGCCCGCGGGGTGCCGCCCGCGCTGCGCCGCCGTTCGGCCTACATACCCGTGGGCGGACTGATCGACGATCAGGAGTCCTTCGATCCGGAACCGTTCGGCATCGGCGAGGTCGAGGCGGAACTGATGGACCCCCAGCAGAGGGTCTTCCTCGAGACCGCCTGGCACGCCCTGGAGCACGCGGGACACGGCGGGGCGGGCGCCGCGGGAACGGTCGGCGTCTACGCGGGCGCGGCCCTGTCCGGCTACCTCGCCACCAACCTCGCCCACCGCTTCGACCCGCTCGGCGGCGCCGACCCGGCGGGCAGCCTGCAGCTGCACACCGGCAACGTCGCCGACTACCTGCCGCTGCGCACCGCCCACCGCCTGGGCCTGACCGGCCCCGCGGTGGCCGTCGGAGCCACCTGCGCCACCTCGCTCGTCGCCGTCCACGTGGCGGTGCAGGCCCTGCTGGCCGGAGAGTGCGACACCGCGATCGCCGGGGGCGTCTCCCTGCGGGTGCCGCAGGGGCAGGGCTATCTGCACGTGCCGGACGGGCCGTTCTCCGCCGACGGCCGCACCCGCCCGTACGCGGCCGACGCCCGCGGCACCGTCTTCACCCAGGGCGCCGGCGCGGTGGTGCTGCGGCGGCTGGAGGACGCGCTGGCCGACGGCGACACGGTGTACGCCGTGGTGCGCGGCTCGGCGGTCGCCAACGACGGGGCCGAGCGCGCCGGATTCACCGCCCCGTCCCCCGACGGGCAGGCCCGCACCGTCGCCGAGGCACTCGCCGTGGCCGACCTGGAGCCGCGCGACATCGGCTACGTCGAGGGCCACGGCACGGGCACGGTGCTCGGCGACCCGATCGAGGTACGCGCCCTGCGCCGGGTGTTCGGCCCGGCCGACCGCCCGTGGTGCCTGCTCGGCTCGGTCAAGGGCAACATCGGGCACGCCGACTCGGCCGCGGGCATCGCGGGGTTCATCAAGGCCGTCCTGACACTGCGGAACGGCATCGTCCCGGCGAGCCTCCACTGCGCCACCCCCAACCCCGAGCTGGGACTCGACGGCTCCGCCTTCCGCCTGGCACACACCACGGAGAAGTGGGACGGGGAAGGCGACGGGGTCCGGCGGGCCGGGGTCAGCTCCTTCGGTATCGGCGGCACCAACTGCCATGTCGTCCTGGAGCAGGCACCCGTCCCCGCACCCGGCCCGCGCGACGACCGCGCCCAGCTCCTCGTCGTATCCGCCGCCGGGCCGGAAGCCTGCCGCGCCACCGCAGGCCGCCTCGCCGACGAACTCTCCTCCACCGCCGGCGGCCTCGCCGACACCGCACACACCCTGGCCGCCGGACGGAAGCACCTGCCCGTACGCGCCGCCGTGGCCGTCGCCCCGGGCGAGGACCCCGCCGCTGCGCTGCGTCGCGCCGCGCCGGTCACCGTGCCGGACGCGCCGCCGCGGACCGTGCTCGCCTTCCCCGGCGGGGGAGCCCAGTACGCCGGCATGGCCGCGGGCCTGTACCGGGACGAGCCGCGCTTCGCCCGGATCACCGACGAACTCGCGGAGCTGTTCGCACCGCTCATCGGCGCGGACGTGCGCGACGTCCTGCTGGCCGCACCCGGCTACTCCGCCGCCCGGCGGCTGGCCCGCACCCCGGGAGTGGGCCTGCCCGCCCTGTTCACCGCCTCCGTGGCCACCGCCGAACTCCTGGCGGCCTTCGGCGTCCGTCCGGACGCGGTCCTGGGCCACAGCGTCGGAGAGTACGCGGCCGCTGTCACCGCCGGAGTACTGGACCGGGCCGACGCCGCCCGGCTGGTCGCGGCGCGCTCCACGGGCATGGCCGGACTTCCGGCCGGGGGCATGCTGGCGGTCCCGCTCGGCGAGGACGACGTCCGCGCACTCCTGGCGGACCATCCGGACCTGGACGTCGCCGCCGTCAACGCCACCGACGCCTGCGCGGTGTCCGGGCCCTCGGCGGCGATCGGAGGACTGCGCGAGGCGCTGGCGCGGAGGGGTGTCGCGGCGGAGCCGGTCGCGGTGGAGGTCGCCGCGCACTCCCGGCTGGTGGAGGCCGCCATACCCCGCCTGCGCGAGGTCGCCGCACGGCTCCGCCCCTCCGCCCCCCGCGTGCCGCTGGTCACCACCCTCACCGGGAAGGAGGCCACCGCCGCCGAACTCACCGACCCGGAACACTGGATCCGCCATCTGCGCGGCACCGTCCGGTTCGCCGACGCCCTGGACACCGCGCTCGGCGCCGGCACGGCGGTGCTGGTACAGGCGGGCCCCGGCGGCATGCTCGCCGCGCTCGCCGCGCGGAAGGGCGCCGATGCGGTTCCCACCGCGGTCACCACCTTCCCCCGGGCGGACGAGGGAGGCGACGGACGGGCCGCACTGCTGGAAGCCGTCGGACGCCTGTGGAGCGCGGGCGTGCCCGTGGACCTCACCGCCGCGCAGAGGCCCGGGCGGCGCCGCGTCCCCCTGCCCGGATACGCCTTCCGGCGCCGCCGCTTCTGGGCGGACCCCGCGCCGCGGGCGGGGGCCCCCGCTCTCGGGCCCGCTCCCGCCGAACCCGACGCCGTACAGCCCCTGCACCTGCCCGCCTGGCGAAGGCTCCCTCCCCTCACGGCGGCGGTGGACGGCGGCCGGTGGCTGGTGATCGGCACGGGCGAGCAGGCGGAGCCCCTGCGCGCGGCACTGCGCGGGCTGGGGGCGCAGGTGGCGGACACCCTGCCGGAGAAGGCCCAGGACTGGGCCGGGCTGACGGCCGTCGTGCACTGCGCGGACCGGCGTGCCCGCGCCGAGGGGGAGGACGCCGCCGCCCTGGCACAGGAGATCCACGACCACGGCCGGTTCGCGGCCGCCGTCGCCTCCTGCGGGCTCGGTGAGCGGACCCTGCCGCTGCTGCACGTGACGGCCGCCGGTGAGAGGGTGGTGGGAGACGAACCGGTCGACCCCGTGGCCGCCGCCGTCCGCGGCCTGCCCCGGATCCTGGCCCAGGAGGTCCCGGCCGTCCGGTGGCGCTCGCTGGACCTCCCCGGCACCGGCGCGGACCTCACCGGGAAGGTCCTGGCCGAGGCCGTGGACCTGGTCTCCTCCGGTGGACGGGAGCGGGCGGCGTCCTGGGAGACGGCACTGCGCGGCGGGCACCGCTGGCTGCGGCAGTGGGAGCCCTGGCAGCCCGGCACCGGCGCCGCCCTGCCGGACCGGCCGGTCGTCGTCGTCACCGGCGGCCTCGGCAACGTGGGCCTGGCCCTGGCCGAACGTCTGTGCCGCGAGCGCGCTGCGCACGTGGTCCTGGCCGGCCGCAACGGGCTGCCCGGCGACAGCGCCGAACCGCGCCTGCGAGCCCGCGCCGAAACCGTACGGCGACTGCTCGCCGACGGCCACGACGTCCGGGTGGAGACCGCCGACGCCACCGACGGCCGGGCACTGGAAGACCTGCTGCGCACCGTCGCGCGGGACCACGGCCGGATCGATCTGGTGGTGCACGCCCCCGTCGTCGTGGAACTCGCCGCACTGGCCGAGACCGACACCGCGGTGACCGCGGCGGTCCTCGCGCCGAAGGTGGCCGGCGCCCTCGCGCTGAGGGACGCCGTCGCCGCGCTCCCCCCGTCCGCGCGCCCAGCCACCGTCCTGCTGATGGCCTCCGCGGCCGCCACCATCGGCGGCTTCGGCCTCGGCGCCTACGTCGCCGCCAGCCGCTACCTGAGCGGCCTGGCGCACACCCTCGACGGTGCGGACGGCACCCGCTGGATCGCCGTGGACTGGGACCGCTGGCGCTTCGGCACCGAGGAGGAGCGGGCCTCGGCGTCCGAGATCACCATGCGCCACGCGCTGAACGCCCCCGACGCGCTGGACGCGCTGCTGCGCATCGCCGGCCTGGCCGCCGAGGGCGGCACGCCGGCCCACCTCGCCGTCTCGCCCGCGGAGCTGAACGGCCGCTCCCTGGCCCTGGCGGCCCGCACGGCACGGACCGGGACCGAAGCCACCGGCGGGACCGCGCCCGGAACCTGGGCCGAGCGCACGGTGGCCGCCGTCTACGCCGACGTCCTCGGACGCCCCGTGGACGATTCCGGGGCCGACTTCTTCGCCCTCGGAGGGCACTCCCTGCTCGCCACCCGGGTCCTGGCCCGGCTGCGCGACGAGCACGGCGCCACACTGAGGCTGCGCGACCTGCTGGCCCGCCCGTCGGTGGGGGCACTGGCACGGCTGCTGGAGGAGACCACGGGGCACTCGGCGGGGGAGAGCCCCGCGGAAGAGCCGGAAGGCGACGCCGCGTCCACGCCCGCAGCCGCAGTCGCAGTCGCAGTCGCAGTCGCGGCCGGGGAGCCCTTCCCTCTCACGCGGGTTCAGCACGCCTACCGCGTCGGGCGCTCGGACACCTTCGAACTGGGCGGCGTCGGCTGTCACTTCTTCCTGGAGCACCGCGCCGCCGAACTCGACGTGGAGCGCTACCAGGCGGCCTGGAACGCGGTGATCGGCCGCCACGGCATGCTGCGGGCCGTCATCACCCCCGACGGCCACAACCTCGTCCTGCCACAGGTGCTCGAGTACCGCATCCCCGTCACCGACCTGTCCGGCCGGGCCCCGGCCGAGGCCGAGCGGCGCCTGGCCGAACTGCGCGACCGCCTCTCCCGGCGGGTCGCCGCCCCCGACCGATGGCCCCTGATCGAGGTCCACGCCGTCCGCCTGCCCGACGGCTGGCGGGTGCTCCTCTCCGTCGACGTCCTGGTCTGCGACTCCGCCAGCTATCTCCTCGTCGACCGCGAACTGCGCGCCCTGTACGAGGATCCGGGGGCCGAACTGCCGCCGGTCGGCGTCACCTTCGCCGACTGCGTCCGCGCACTGGAGGCCAGGCGCTCCGGACCGGCGTACGCGAGGGCCGCCGCCTACTGGCGCGACCGGGCCCCCGCCCTGCCCGGAGCTCCCGCGCTGCCGGTGCGCGACCGGCAGGGCGCGCCCGGGTTCGGGCGCCGCCGCCACGTGCTCGGCGCCGGCCGCTGGCAGGCGCTGCGGGAGAGGGCCGCCCGGCTCGGCGCCACACCGACCGCCGTCCTGCTCGCCGCCTACGCCGACGTGCTCGCGGCCTGGTCGGGCGACCGCCACTTCGCGATCACCCTGACCGTCTTCGACCGGCCGCCGGTGCACCCGGACGTGGACCGCGTCGTCGGGGAGTTCTCCTCACTGCTGCTCCACGAGGCCGACCTGCGCACGCCCGCCGCCTTCTCCCAGCGGGTACGAGCCGCTCAGCACCGGCTCTTCGAGGACCTCGACCACCGCGAGTTCTCCGGCCTCGAAGTCCTCGCCGAGCAGGCGTCCCGCACCGGTGCCCAGCGCAACGTACCGGTGGTGTTCACCGGCATGCTGGGGCTGGACCGGTTCGGCGGGGACGGCGACGCCCACGACCACGAATGGCTGGGCCCGGTGGTGCACGGCGTCAGCCAGACCCCGCAGGTATGGCTGGACCACCAGGCGTACGAGCACCGCGGCGACCTGGTCCTGCAGTGGGACGTCGCCGAGCACGTCCTCGACGCGGAGGCCGCCGACGCGGCCTTCGCCGCCTACACCGGGTGGCTGGCCGAACTGGCCGGGGACCCGGACGTCTGGGACGACCTCGACGCCGGCCCCCGTCCCGGCGGCGAGGCGCCCGGGCCGCCCGCCCCGGGCACCGCGGAACCCGCGGAACCCGCGGAACCGGTCTCCGACACCGTGCCCGAGGCCCTGCGGGCCCTGTGGGCGGAACTGCTCGACCTCGACGCCGGGGCCATCCCGGCGGACGCCACCTTCCTCAGCCTCGGCGGCGACTCGCTCCTCGCCGTCCGCATGGCCGCGATGGTCAGACGGCGCCTGGGGGTGGTCCTGGCACTGCCGGAGGTGCGCTCCGACCTCACCCTGGCCCACCTCGCACGGCTCGTCCACCGGCGCGGCACAGGTGCACCGGCCCCCCAGACCCTGCCGGTGAAGCTCCGCCGGCGCCCCGACCCCGAGGAGCCGTTCGCGCTGCTGCCGCTGCAACAGGCCTACTTCGTCGGGCAGCAGGGAGGCTGGGAGCTGTCGTACGACTCGGTGCACTACTACACCGACGTCGCCCTGCACGGAGTCGACGCCGGGGAGGCGCCGGAGGCGCTCGCCGACGCGGTGCGGCGCCTGATGGCCGCGCAGCCGATGCTGCGGGCCCGCGTCCTGCCCGACGGACGCCAGCGGATCCTGCCCCCGGACGATCCGGCCGCGCAGGAGGCGCCCGTCGCCGTGACCGACCTGCGGGACGCGAGCGAACGGGAGGCCGAGGCGGCACTGGAGGGCATCCGCGCCGAGATGGGCGGCACCGGCCCCGACCCGACGCAGGGGCCCGGATTCGCCGTACGGCTCACCCTGCTGCCCGCAGGACGAGGCCGGCTGCACATCGCCTTCAGCCTCATGGTCGCCGACGGCTGGTCCGCGCAGATCTTCGCCCGCCAGCTCCTGGCCTACGCCCCCGACCCCAACACCGTTCTGCCGCCGCTGCTGGTCGACTTCGGCGACTACGTCACCGCCATGGAGGAGGCCCGTGCCTCCGAGGCGTGGCGCGCCGACCGCGACTGGTGGTGGGAGCGGCTGGAGGATCTGCCCGCCGCGCCGGGGCTCCCGCTGCTCGCCGACCCCGGAACGGTCACGGCGGCCGGCATGACCGGCCGTGAGGCCCGGCTGCCCGCGCACCGCTGGGAAGCGCTGCGCGAGCGGTGCGCCGAACACGGGCTGACCCCCTCCGCCGTCCTGGCCACCGCCTACGCGGCGGCCGTCGCCCGGCTCTCGGGGGACCCCCGGTTCGTCCTCAACACCCTCCAGTCCAACCGCCATCCGATGCACCCGGACGTCGACCGCATGATCGGCGCCTTCTCCGGAACGGCCCTCGTGCCCGTGGACCTGACCGGGGACGCGCCGTTCGCCGCGCTCGCCGAGAGGGTCCAGGAGCAGATCACCGGCTCGCTGTCCCACAGCCTGGTCACCGGCGTGGAGGTGGCGCGCGAGCTGACCCGCCGCACCGGCAGCCGCCGCCCCCCGGCCCCCGTGGTCTTCCAGAGCACCCTGGGCCTGGGCGCCGCGCTCGGCGGCGACCTCGACCCCGAGGCCGGCCCGCTCGGCACCGTCGACGAGACCGACCACCACCAGCGCATCCGCACCCCCCAGGTGCTGCTGGAACTGCGGCTGTACGAGGTGGGCGGCGAACTCGTCCTCGCCCTGGCCTCGGTGGACGAACTGTTCCGCCCCGGCGACCTGGACCGGCTGTTCGACGAGGTGGTGCGAACCACCGGGGAACTGGCCGACGGAACGGCCTGGCAGGCGCCGGTCGAACTGCCGGCCGAAGCGCCGGACCGGACCGGCCCGCCCCGGCGCGGTGAGGAGCCGGAGGCCGCCGCGGCCGCGCACGACCCCGGCCCGCCGCGTGACGGGGCCGAGCGCGCGATCGCGGAACTGTGGGCCCGTCTGCTGGCCGTGCCGGCCGGGGACGTCGACCGCACGGCGGACTTCTTCGCCCTCGGCGGCGACTCCCTGCTGGCCGTGCGGATGCTCACCCGGTACGCCAGGGAGCACGGCGCCTCCGTCGCACCGCGCACGTTCCTCACCGACCCCACCGTCGCCGGATTCGCGGCGGCGCTGCGTGCGGCCGACGGCCGGGCCGCCGCGGAGGGAGCCGGCCGGGACACGGCCGCCGCCGGCACCGTGCCCGTCGATGACATCGCCGTTCCGCTGCGGGAAGGGCGGGGGCCGACGCTGTTCCTGCTCCACCCCTCCGGCGGGGACGTCCTGTGCTACATGGAGCTGGCCCGCCGCCTCACCACCGGCCATCCGGTCGTCGCCCTCGCCGACCCCGGACTGTCCGGGCACCCCGCCCCCGAGCGCATCCCGGACATGGTCCGCCAGTACCTGCACGTGGTGCGGCACCACCAGCCCCACGGGCCGTACCTGCTCGGAGGCTGGTCCATGGGCGGCACCGTCGCCCACGAACTCGCCCGCGCACTGCGGCGGCAGGGCGAGGAGGTCGCCCTCCTGGCGATGGTCGACTCCAACAGCCCGGACCGCATCGTCGCCATCGAGGGCCTGGACCGGCAGCGCACCGCGCAGGAGGTGAGGCTGAGGTACCTGCGCTCGCTGGAGGCGTACCTCGACCTCGACACCGACGGCGCGGACCCCGGCGAGCTGGAACGGTCCCTGCGCCAGGAGCGGCTGCTGGGGACGCAGGAGAGCGTCTCCGGACGGGTGGAGGTGTTCGCCCGCCATCTGCGCGGCCTCGCCGAGCACCGTGCGGGCCCCCTCGACGAGGACGTTCCGGTGCTGCTGCTGCGCGCGGCCCGCACCTCCCCCCGCAACGGCCGCATCGGCATGGGCGTCGACGACTCCTTCGACGACGAGGCGCTGGGCTGGCGTCCCCACGTGGCGGGACCGCTGGAGGTCGTGCCCGTGGCCGCCCACCACTACTCCATGCTCCGCGACCCCGCCGTGACCGAGGTCGCCGCCGCCCTGAACCGCGCACTCGGGTCCCCCGGGCCGGACGCGGCCCCCGCCCGGCCGTGAGAGCCGGCACCCCCAGCCACATCCGAACGGAAGAAAAGAACGACATGGACAACGGCCGCCGCCACCGCGCGGACGACGAACCGACCGACACCCACCCCGCCCGCCGGCGCGTACTCGGCGCCGGGCTCGCCCTGGCGGGCGCCGCCGCCCTCGCCGCCTGCGGCCGCGACGGCGGCACCGCATCCGACAGCTCCGCGCCCGATGAGGACAAGCCCGTGGCGGGCGGTACCCTCCGCTACGGAACCGTCGCCGCGGGCGGCGGAACGGCGGTCACCGACCCCCACGGCACCCTGCTGAACCAGTCCGACTGGATCCGCATGGCCGCGCTGTACGACGTCCTGGTGGCCCCCGCCGGCAGGGGTGAGGTGGCGCCCCGGCTGGCGCTCTCCTGGGAGGCGGAGAAGAACGCCACGCGCTGGCGGTTCCGGCTGCGCGACGACGCCCGCTTCACCGACGGCAAGGCGGTCCGCGCCGCCGACGTCCTGCACTCGCTGCGCCGCATGGCCGACCAGGCGGTGCAGAACGGCAACCGGCTCGGCACCGTCGACATCAAGCGCTGCCGCGCCGAGGACGACCACACGCTCCTGATCGCCACCGGTGAGCCCGACGCCGAACTGCCGCGCACCCTGGCCGGAGTGGTCTTCGTCGTGCCCGACGGCGCGGACGACTTCGAGCGGCCGGTGGGCTCCGGACCGTTCCGTCTCAAGACCCTGGACGGGCAGACCGCCGCGCTCACCCGCAACGAGCGCTGGTGGGGCGACCGTCCCCACCTCGACGGACTGGAGGTCCGCGGCTTCGCCGACCCCCAGGCCCTCGCCTCCGCCGTCACCTCCGGCGCCGTCGACGTGGCGAGCGACGTGGCCCCGGCCACCGCCAAGTCCGCCGCGGACGGCGGCGGGCTGCGGGTGCTGAGGCGGCGGGCCGCCAACGGATACCCGCTGCTGATGCGCCTGGACCGGGCGCCCTTCGACCGGCCCGAGGTGCGCCGCGCCGTCAAGCTCGCCGTCGACCGGCAGGCACTGGTGGACTCGGTGTTCCTCGGGTACGGCACGCCCGGCAACGACGCGCCGTGCGCCGACGACCCGTCGTACCCCAAGGACCTCGCCCCGCCCGCCCGAGACCTGGAGCAGGCCCGCGAACTGCTGCGCAGGGCCGGCCATCCGGACGGGCTCGACCTCGAGCTCCACACCACCACGGCCTACCCGGCGATGGCCACGGCCGCGTCGCTGATCGAGCGCCAGCTGCGCGAGGCCGGCATCCGCGTCACCGTCCGCCAGCATCCGCCGGAGCGCTACTGGAGCGAGGTCTACCTGCGCGAACCGCTGTGCACCGGCGTGTACGCGGGCGTCGGGTTCCCCACCTGGGTCCGCCAGACCGCCCTTTCGGCCTCCGCCTACAACGAGACGGGCTGGAAGAAGCGCTCGTTCGACCGGGACTTCGCGGCGGCCATGGCGGACACCGACACCGGGCGGCGCACCAGGGCCATGTCCGAACTCCAGCGGCAGATCGCCTCCGACGGCGGCCTGCTCGCCTGGGGCGCGGGCGACGGCCTGGACGTGGCCGACTCCCGCGTCGGCGGGCTGCCCGACGGCACCGGATACGCCCGCATGCTGCTCGACCGGACGTGGCTGAAGCGGTGAAGAGGTCCCGGTCCGGCCGGGCCGGGGCGGACGGCGGGGCACCGGCCGCAGGACCTCGCGGCACTCTCCGCCGGGCACCGCGGGCCGCGGCGCGGTGCGCCGCCGTGCTGCTCGCGGTGTGCGTCGCCGTGTTCGCGGTGACGTCGCTGCTGCCCGGGGACGCCGTGACCGCGACCGCGGGCGCGCAGGCCGACCCCCAGCGCCTGGCGGAGCTGCGTGCGCGTGCAGGGCTCGACCGGCCCGCGTGGCAGCGCCTGGCCGACTGGTTCGGCGGCGCGGTCCGCGGCGACCTGGGGCACTCCCTGGTCGACGGCGGCGCCGTCGCGCCGCTGCTCGGCGACCGGCTCGCCGCCTCGCTGCTGATCGCCCTGCCGTCCTGGCTGCTGGCCGTGTCCCTCGGCACGGTGGCGGCGATCCTCGTCGCCCGCGCGCCCGCCTCACGTGCCTCACACGCGGGAGCGGTGTTGGCCGCGGCGGTCGTGGCGATCCCCGACACGGCACTGGTGGCCCTGCTGGTACTGCTGCTGGCGGTGACGCTCGGCTGGCTGCCCGCCGTCTCGCTCGTCCCGGCGGGCGGCTGGGGGCTGGACCGGCCCGAGATCCTCGTGCTGCCCGTCCTCGCCCTCACCCTGCCCGCCGCGGCCTGGACGGCGCGGATGCTCCTGGGCCCGGCCGCGGACGTCTACCAGCGGCGGTTCGTCCAGGACGCGCTGCTGCGCGGCGTCTCCGCCACCCGCTGCGCGACCCGGCACGTCCTGCCCCACCTGACGGCACCGCTGGCCCAGGCCGCCGCCGTCCTGGCCGGTGCGCTGCTGGCGGGCACCGCCGTGGTCGAGTCGCTCCTGGGCTATCCGGGGCTGGGCCAGCTCCTGGCCACCTCGGTCGCCGCGCGGGACACCCCGGTGGTGCAGGCCGCCGCACTGATGTCCGCGGCCGTGATCCTGGTGGCGATGACCGGCGCCGACGCGGTGGCAGCACGGGTGGCGCGCAGGTCGGGGGCCGCGCGATGAGCGGAGGGAGGACCGTCCGCACAGCCACAGCCACAGCCACAGCCACAGCCACCGCCGCGGTCGCCGTTCTCGTGCTGCTGGTGGCCGCCGTCCTGGGCGGCCCCGCGCTGGCCCCCGGTGATCCGATGGAGCCTCAGGGCGCCCCCTGGAGCGGGCCGGACGGCCGCCACTGGCTGGGCACCGACGTCCTGGGCAGGGACGTGCTGTCGCGGCTGGCGGCCGGAGGGCGGGGGCTGCTGGCGGTGGCCCTGCCCGCGGGGCTGGCGGCCACCGCCGTCGGTACCGCCGCCGGCCTGGCCGCCGCCCGGCACCGGCGTGTCGGACGGCTGGTCCTGCGCACGAGCGCGGGCCTGCTCGCCGTGCCCGGCCTGCTGGTCGTCCTGGTGTGCGCGATCGCCTTCACCGCACCGGTCGCGGTGTGGGCCGGCATGCTCCTGGTCGGAGCCCCGCTGTCGGCGCGGGTGGTGCACGCCACCGCCGCGCCCCTGTCCGGGGCCGGCTTCGTGCGGGCCGCTCTGGTGCGGGGCGAGAGTCCTGCCGCGATCGTCTTCCGCGAACTGCTGCCCGCGGTGAGCGGAACGGTCCTGGCCGACGCCGGGCTGCGGGTCGTCGCGGCCCTGCAGCTGACCGTCGCGGTCCATGTGCTCGGTCTGGGCCCGCAGCCTCCTGCGGCGGACTGGGCACTGATGATCAAGGAGAACATGCCCGGCGTGTCCCTCAACCCCGGCTCCGCCCTCGCGCCGGCCCTCGCGCTCGCCCTCCTCTCCGCCGGCATCGCCGTCGGGCTGGACCTGGCGGCGCGGCACCTGGCCTCCGGAGGCCGAGGCCGATGAGACCCCTGCTGGAACTCGACGGCGTGCGCCTGGTGGACCGGAACTCCTCGCACGTCCTGCCCTGTCCGCCGATCACCCTGGGGCCGGGGGAGGCGGTGGTGCTGGCAGGCCCCTCCGGCGCGGGCAAGACCACCGTGCTGCGGCTGCTGCTGGGAGCCCTCCGGCCCGGTGTGGAGCCGGCGGCCGGCACCGTCCGGTGGGACGGCGTGCCCCTGCCGGCCCCCGGAACCGGTGCGGCCCGGCGCTGGCGGCGCGCCCATGTCGGCCACCTCGCCCAGGACCCGGCCGGAACGCTCGACCCCCTGCGCCGGATCGGCCCCGCCGTCGCCGACGGTCTGCCGCCCGGCACACCCCGGTCCGTACGGGGCCGGCGCGTCACCGAGGTGCTCACCCGTCTCGGCCTGCCGGACGACGCGGCACGGCGCCTGCCCCACCAGCTCTCCGGCGGCCAGGCACAGCGCGCGGCGCTGGCCCGTGCGGTGGTCGGCGAGCCGCGGCTGCTGCTCCTGGACGAACCGACCAGCGCGCTGGACGAGGACACCGCCGACCTGGTGGCCGCGGAGATCCGGCGCCATCTGGCGCGCGGCGGCGCGGCGGTGGTGGTGAGCCACGACCTTTCCTGGGCCGAACGGTCCGGCCACCGCGTCGTCGAACTGGCCGCGCGGGACGAGCAGGTGTCCGCGGGGCCTGCCCCTCTCCCCTCGCCGCCCCCTTCCCGTCCGGCCGCGGGGAGCGGCGGCCCCGTGGTCCTGCGGATCCGCGGACTGACGGTGGGCCGTCCCGGAGGGAGCGGCCCGCCGCTGGTGGCCGACGCCGGCCTGGACCTGCGCCGGGGTGAACTGGTGGCGCTGCTGGGCCCCTCCGGAGCGGGCAAGAGCACGTTCCTGTCCGTGCTCGCCGGCCTCCACCCGCCCCTGGCCGGCCGGGTGGAGCTCCACGGCGCACCACTGGCCCTGGCCGACGCCGAAGGCCGCACCGCCCGCCGGGACCGCGCCGCCCGCGCGGCCGTGCAACTGCTCGGCCAGGACCCCGACGGGGAACTCAACCCCGCCCACCGGCTGGTCACCGCAGTGGCCCGTCCGGCCCGCGTCCTGCGCGGGCTGCCCCGGGGAAGGGCACGGGCCGCGGCGCTCGGACTGCTCACCGAGACCGGGCTGGAGGAGGAACTGCACGGCCGCCGGCCCGGCGCCTGCTCGGGTGGACAGCGCCAGCGGGCGGTGGCCGCGAGGTCCCTGGCGGCGGATCCGGAGGTCCTCCTCGCCGACGAGCCGACCTCCGCGCTCGACGCCGGGACGGCGAGGGCGCTCCTGGACGTCCTCGACCGCCGCCGTGCGGAAGGAATGGCCGTCCTGGCGGTCACGCACGACCGGGACGTCGCGGCACGCGCCGACCGGGTGTACGAGCTGCGCGACGGCCTTCTGGAGGAGCGCCGCCGGACGGTGTCCGGCCACGGCCCAGTGACGCTGGAGGAGACATAGATGAGGTTCGACGACATCTGGATCACCGGCACCGGTGGTGTGCTCGGGGACCTGGTGCCCGTGGCGGAGGCGGTGGGGGAAGGCGTGTACGCGCCCCGGGACGCGGCCGAGTCCGGCATGGTCTCGGTCTCCCACTGCGACCTGGCGCCGCCCGAACTGGCGGTGCGGGCCGGCCGGGCCGCGCTGCGCGCGTCCGGCGGCACCGCGGCGCGGCCCGCGCTGCACCTGCACGGTGCCTCCTGGTTCCAGGGACTGGACATGTGGTCGGCGGCCTGCCGGGTCTCCGGCGAACTGCTCGGCGGTGCACCGCTGGAGGGGCTGTCGGTCCAGGTGTCGGCCCTGTCCAACGGCTCGCTGGCCTGCCTGGAGCTGGCGGCCGGCGTGCTGGCCGGACGACCCGACGTGCCCGCCGCGCTCGTCACCGCGGCCGACCGGTTCCACCCCTCCGGCCTGGACCGCTGGAACTTCGACTCGGGTGTCGTCATGGGCGACGGCGCCGGAGCGGCCGTGCTGGCCCGCGGCACCGGCGGCCGCCTGAAGTTGCTGAGCTGTGCCTCCCACAGCGATCCGGCCCTCGCGGACGTGCAGTTCGGCGCCGGGCCGCTGGAGGAGCGGCCCGGCGCCGCCCCCGGTCCGCTGGTGCTGCGCGAACGCGTCCGGCAGACCTTCGGGCTCGGCGCCCACACCCCCGCGTCGGTCCTGTACCGCCACATCGAGGGCGTGACCCGGGTGGTCGAGACCGCGCTGAAGGACGCCGGGAGCACCGTGGACGACCTGCGGTGGGTGGTCACCCCGTTCGTCGGGCGGGCACTGTTCCAAGCCGGGTACGCCGACCCGCTCGGCCTCGACCCGCGGCGCACCCTGTACGAGTTCGGACTGCGGGTCGGCCATCTGGGAGCGGCCGACCAGCTCGTCGGCCTCGACCACCTGGCGCGCGGCGGCGGGCTGCGGCCCGGCGACCGGATCTGCCTGATCGGCGTCGGCATCGGGTTCACGTTCAGCGCGGTGGTGGTGGAGGCTGCCTGAGCCGGCCGGCGGCCCGCCCCGGGAGCGGCCGGCGGGGTCAGGCGGGCGGCCGCAGCCCCATGTCGGACAGGAACAGCTCCTGGTCCATCCAGATCGCGGCGCGCGTGCCGTCCGCGGCACCGGTGATCACGAAGGCGAGCGGCGCGGGAAGGGCCTCCAGCCGGGCCATGTCCCCGGCCGCGTACACGCCCGGCACGGTGGTGCGCTGCCGCTCGTCCACCCTGACCGTGCCGTCGGGCAGCAGCTCGCATCCCAGCTCGGAGGCGAGCGCGGAGTGCTGGCCGTGGGCCGGGCGGTGGTAGCAGGCGCTCCGGTCCAGGGTGCGGCCGGAGGCGAAGTGCAGCCGCAGCGCGGCGGGGGAGAGCCGCTCCACCTTCAGCAGCGGTTCCTCCTCGACGGCCACGCCCTGCCGCGCGAGGTGCTCCCGCAGCTCCTGCGGTGCCGGGCCGCCCAGGGTGCACAGCACCACGTCCGCGGAGAAGCGGTCGGTGAGGTAGAGGGCGAGCATGGCGTGGCCGGCGTCCGGACCGAGCACGGCCAGCGGCTGCTCCCGGGTCTCGTACCCGTGGCAGAACGGGCAGTGGTAGACGCCCCGGCCGAACAACTCGGCGAAACCCTCGATCCCGGGCATCCGGTCGACCTGCCCGGTCGCGAGCAGCAGGCGGCGGGCCCGCACCCGCTCGCCGCCGTCCAGCACCGCCTCGAAGGCGTCCGCCTCGCCGGAGACCGAGACCACCTCGGTGCCGCGGAACTCCACAGAGGGGTACACGGCGAGCTCCTCGCGCCCGATGCGGCGCAGCTCGGCGGGCGGGAACCCGTCCCGTCCCAGGAACATGTGCATCTCCTCCGCGGGCGCGTTGCGCGGCCGCCCCCCGTCCACCACCAGCACCCGGCGGCGCTGCCGTCCCAGCGGCAGGGCCCCGCCCAGACCGGCGGGTCCTCCCCCGATCACGATGACGTCGTACAAGACCGTCCCCTCTCGTCCTCGCTCTGCGGTACCGCGCGCATCCGCCAGCCGCGGGCGCGCTCGCGCTCGCTCCAGAAGGCCGCGTACGGGCCCTTCCGGGCGAGCAGTTCGTCATGGGATCCCGACTCCGCGACACGTCCGCCGCGCAGGAACACGATCCGGTCCGCCCCCCGAACGGTCTCCAGCCGGTGGGCGATCACCAGGACGGTGCGGTCCGCGGTGAGCGCCTCCAGGGCTTCCAGGACGGCGGCCTCGTTCTCCGTGTCCAGGGAGGCGGTCGCCTCGTCGAGCAGCACGATCGGCGCGTCCTTCAGCAGGGCGCGCGCGATGGAGACGCGTTGCCGCTCACCGCCCGACAGCAGGGCGCCGCCCTCACCGACGCGGGTGCGCAGGCCGTCCGGGAGCCGGGCCGCGATCTCGTCGACCCGGGCGCGCCGCGCGGCCTCGCGTACCTCGGCCTCACCGGCGCCGGGCCGGCCGAGCCGGATGTTCTCCTCCAGGGTGCCGTCGAACAGGTGGACGTCCTGGAAGACCAGGGTCAGACGGGACATCAGCTCCTGCTGCGCCAGCCGCCGCACGTCGGCGCCGCCGACGCGCACGGTGCCCTCCCACACGTCGAAGAAGCGGGCGACGAGCCGCGTGACGGTGGTCTTGCCCGATCCGGACGGGCCGACCAGCGCGGTGGTGGTGCCCGGCGGCACGGTGAGGGAGAAGTCCCGCAGGACCGGCTCGTCGCCGTACCCGAAGCTCACCCGCTCCAGCCGGACCGAACTGTCCCGGATTCGCTCAGGTGTGTCCGGCTCGGGCAGGGGAGGGGTGTCGAACACCTTCTGGAGCCGGTCCACCGAGTTCCCGGCCATGCGCAGCGCCGCGCCCAGCTCGGCCGCCGACGAAAGGGGTTCGGCCGAACGCGCGGCCAGCACCAGCAGGGCCAGCAGTGCCGGGGCGTCGACCGTGCCGCCCACCGCGAGGTGGGTGCCCAGGAGCAGCAGCAGGACGAAGGCCGCCTGTACGGTCAGCGCGAATCCGGCCAGCCCCGGGAGCGCCACCCGGATCATCCGCCGCCCCGCCCGCCGCTGCGCCACGAGCGCGTCGTCGACCTCGCGCACTCCCCGGGCGGTCCTGCCGTACGCACGCAGCACCGGCTGCTCGCGGGCGAACTCCACCACCCGCGCCCCGGCCTCCGCCGCCGCCGCGTCCGCGGCGTGCTCGGCGCGCTGCACCAGCCTCCCCGTCACGCGGTGGACCAGCACGATCACCGGAGCGCAGGCCAGGGCGGCCAGCCCCAGGCGGGGATCGGCCACGAGCATCACCAGCACCATGCAGACGGGTGTGACGGTGGCCCGCACCAGCGGTTCCAGCAGATGCGCCGGGACACTCATCACGTTCATCACGTCGTACGTGACCAGACGGCCGACCGTGCCCACCCTCCCGCCGGAGAACCAGCCCAGCGGCAGACGCACCAGACGGCTGCCCAGGCGGTCGTGCAGGGAGCGCGAGAGGGCGTACCCGGTGTTCCGGGCGGCGACCACCGACGGGTAGGTCACCACCGCGTGGGCCACGGCCACGGCGGCGAGCGCCGCCACCCAGGGCCAGGCCCGCTCGGGACGCCCGCCGTCCAGCAGGACGCGCAGCAGGGGGACGAGGAGGGCGAAGGCGGCTCCCTGGAGGGCCGCGGACACCGCCGTGCCCAGCAGCGCGCGCCGCAGCCGGCCCCGCTCCTCGCGGTCCAGGAGTTCCGACAGCCGGCGGATCACCGCGCGTTCCCTTCCGCGTGGTCCGGCGTGCCGGACCGCCCCTCGTCGTGCCGCGGCCGGTGGTGTGCAGCCGGCCGCCCGCTCGTGCCGTACTGGGCCCGCCACAGCGCCGCGTACCGGCCGCCGGCGGCCAGGAGCTCGTCGTGGCGGCCCTGCTCCACCAGCCGCCCCCCGTCCAGCATCGCGATCCGGTCGGCCTCCACCACGGTGGCCAGCCGGTGCGCGACGACCAGGACGGTCCGCCCGGCCACGAGCGTCGCCAGCGCGTCCTGGACGGCGGCCTCCGACTCGGGGTCGATGGACGCGGTCGCCTCGTCCAGGACGAGTACGGGGCGGTCGGCCAGCAGTGCCCGTGCGACCGCGACCCGCTGTGCCTCCCCACCGGACAGATGGGCATCGTCGCCGGCGACCGTGTCGTATCCGCGGGGGAGTTCCATGATCCGGTCGTGGATGCGGGCGGCCCGGGCCGCTGCCTCGATCTCGTCCTCGCCCGCCTCCGGGCGGCCGAGCCGGATGTTGTCCCGCAGGCTGCCGCGCAGCGGCCGGGTCTCCTGGAAGACGAAGCCCACGTGCCGGTAGAGCTCGTCGGCGGGGATGTCGCGGACGTCCGCGCCCCCGATGCGCACCGCGCCCGCACTCACGTCCCGGAACCGGGCCGGAAGGGTGGCCAGCGTGGACTTGCCCGCGCCGGAGGGGCCGACCAGGGCGGTGAGGGTGCCGGGTTCGAGGACGAGGTCGACGCCGCGCAGCACCTCGCCGCGTCCGTCGTAGGCGAAGCGGACACCGTCGAACTCCACCCGTGCTCCATCGGGCCGGCTCCGTACGCGCGGACCCGGCAGGGGCGGCCGGGCGAGCAGGCGGCGGATGCGCGCGGCGGCCGTCTGGGCGGTGCGCAGGTCCTGGGTGGCGTAGCCGAGGGCCAGGACGGGGGCGGTCAGTCCCAGCCCCAGCAGCACGAAGGGCAGCAGGTCCGGCGGCTCCAGCCGCCCCGTCTGCAGCAGGGCCGTGCCGCCCGCCAGGACGGTCGCCACGACGGTCGCGGGCGAGAAGGCGATCTGGCTCCAGGCGGTGTACCGGGTCACCGAACGCGCCCAGGCGGAGACGAAGTCCGCGTACCGCGCGGCGGCCTCGCCGAAGCGGTGGTGTGCCCGGCCGGCCTGTCCGAACGTCTTGACCACCGTGATGCCGTGGACGAACTCCACGGCGGCGGAGTTCAGCCGGGCGGTGGCCGCGTGGTACTCGGGCATGCGCGCCGTGGCGTCGGCGAGCGCTCTGCGGTGCAGCAGCAGACCGGCGGCCACCGGCACCAGCGTCACCAGGGTCATCAGCGGGTCCACGGTGAACAGGTAGAGCAGCGCGGCGGCCGGCGCCACCACGGAGGCCACCAGGTCGAGCAGGGTGTGTCCGACCACGTGGTGCAGCGCCGACACGTCGTCCGCCACGGCCTTGCGCAGGGCCCCGGCGCTTCCGTCGTCGAGCGCGCCCAGCGGCAGCCGTCCGGCGTGGTCCACCAGGCGGCGGCGCAGCAGGAGCTGGAGGTCGTTGTCGGCGAGATGGGTCAGGGTCGTCGCTGCGGCGAGGAAGAGGGCCCGCACCGGCACGGCGCCGGCCGCGGCCCATGCCGCGCGCCACGCGGCGGCGGAGTCGCCGTCGAGCAGGGCCCGGCCGAGTTCGGCGACCGCGGCGAGCGGGACCAGGGACGCCAGCACGGCCACCGTCTGGGCGGCCGCCGCCAGGGCGAGGCGGCCGCGGACCGGACGCACCAGGCGGAGCAGTTCCCACGACGGGCCGGCGCAGGGGCCGTCCGCCGCGGTGTCCGGCGCCGCATCGATCGGCCGTACGTCCTCGGCGGCCGACGGCCGTGTGTCGGTGCTCACGGCGAAACCTCGTTCCGAGCAGGGCTGTTGACGGTCACAAACGGCCGGCGGGTGAGGCCGACGACCCCGCACACACTAATTGACAATCGTTTTCGTTGTCGATAAGTCTGGTCGCGGAGTGCGAGGCGGTACGGATTCCGCCATGGCTTCGACAACCTGAACGGGGGATCCGACATGCGCCGACCCGACGCAGCCATCGACGACACCGAGGACTTCGCCGAGCTTCCGGCAGAGGCGGAACCTCTGCTGGAACTGATCGCCGAAGCCGCCGCACGCGGTAAGGCCGAGCTGCGCCCCGGCCTGCGGCTGGGCGATCTGGGAGTGGACTCCTTCGGCGCGCTGCGGCTGCGCAGGGCGGTCGAACGGCACACCGGTGTGCGGCTTCCGCTGCCGGCCTTCCTCGGCGACCGCACCGTGGGTGCGCTGCTGCTCGACTGGACGGCGGCACGCGGAAGGGGGGACCGGGCGGCGCGGCCGGGAACCGCCGCGCCGCCGCCGGAGGACTCCCCGGACACCGGCGCCGCGCCGCTCACCGCCGTCCAGGCCGCCTACTGGGCCGGGCGAGGCGAGGACTTCCCGCTGGGCGGTGTGGCCACCTTCTGGTACCACGAGTACGACCGCGACCCCGGTCAGCGGTCCGCCCCCGACCAGGAGGACGACCTCGGCAGACTGGAAGCGGCGTGGAACCGGCTCGTTCGCCACCACCCCATGCTGCGCACCGTGATCGGCCGGGACGGCCGTCAGCACACACTCGCCGAACCGCCCCACTACACCATCGGCCGCACCGACCTGCGGGGAGCGAAGGACCGGCAGGTGGAGACGGCGCTGGCGGACCTGCGCGAGCAGCGGTCCCACCAGGTCCGCCCGGCCCAGGAATGGCCGCTGTTCGACCTGCACGCCGTCCTGCTGCCGGACGGCAGGACGCGACTGCTGGTCGGCTTCGACGTCCTGGTGATCGACTTCGCGAGCTGGCGGCTGCTCATGCGCCAGTGGGGAGAACTCCTCACCGACCCGGAAGCCGAACTACCCACCGCCGAAACCGACTTCACCGACATCGTGCGACGGCGGCAGACCGACCCGGCGGAACTGGCCCGCCACGCCCGTGACCGCGCCTACTGGCGGGAGCGGCTCGGGACCCTGCCGGACGGCCCGGCCCTCCCCCGCACCACCGCCCCCGAGACCATCCGCGGCGCCCGCTTCACCCGCCACCGCCGGTGCCTGCGCGCGGCGGAGTGGCGGGAGCTGCGCGAGCGCGCCGCCCGGCAGGGAGTCAGCCCGACCTCCGTCCTCCTGGCCGCGTTCTCGCTGGTGCTGGCCCGCTGGGGCGCCACCGAGCCGTTCGCCGTCAACACCACCCTCTACGACCGGCCCGAGGACGTGGCCGGGGTGGAGCACCTGGTCGGCGACTTCACCACGACCGCTCTGGTCCGCGTCACGCCTCCCGACCCGCTGGCCTGGAGCGGCTTCGCCGACCACGCGCGCAAGGTGAACCACACCCTGTGGGAGGCCATCGAGCACCGCTCCTTCTCCGGCGTCGAGGTGATGCGCGAACTCTCCGCCGCCGCGGGCGCGGAAACCGCCGGCGCCGAAACGGTCCGCCACCCCGTGGTCTTCACCTCCGGCCTCGGCGTCGGCACCGACGAGCCCCCCGCCCGCGCGCTCGGCACCGAGGTCTTCGGCGTGTCGCAGACACCCCAGGTGCTCATGGACCACCTCGTGTGGCAGGAGAACGGCGACCTGCGGCTGTGCTGGGACACTGTGGACGCGGCGTTCCCGGCCGGGTTCGCCGACGGGCTCGCCGAGGCGCAGCAGCGGCTGCTGCGCCTGCTGGCCAAGGACGACCGGGCGTGGCACAGCGTCGAACTGGGCTGGGACCCGGCCTTCATCGAACCCGAGAGACTGGACCGCGCCCCCTACGGCGACTGCGGGCCCCTCCTGGACGACCCGCTGCGGCGGGCCGCGCAGGACCTGCCCGGCAACCCGGCCGTCCTGGCCCCCGGCACCGGCTGGACCCACGGCGAACTGGCCGAACGCTCCGAACGGCTGGCCGGACGGCTGGCGGCCGAAGGCGCCGGCCCCGGGGAACTGGTCCTGGTGGCGCTCCCCAAGAGCCCGGCCCAGATCGCCGCCGTGCTGGCGGTCGCCCGCACCGGCGCCGGATACGTGCCGGTCGACCCGGCCTGGCCCGCCGCCCGTATCGAGGCCGTCTGCTCCCGAGCCCGGGTCCGGCTCGCCCTGACCGCCGCCGACGGGTCCGCCCAACTGCCCCCCGGCGTAAGCCCCCTGGCCGTCGACGCCGACGGACGCACGGACACCGGCCCCACGGCTGCGGTACGCGGCGACGCCCGCCCGGACCAGCTCGCGTACGCCATCTTCACCTCCGGATCCACCGGAACGCCCAAGGGCGTGGCGATCGAGCACCGGGCCGCCCGGACCACCCTGGACGACATCACCGACCGGTTCGCGGTCACCGCCGACGACCGGGTGCTGGCGCTGTCCGCACTCAGCTTCGACCTGTCCGTCTACGACGTCTTCGGCCTCCTGGGCGCCGGCGGGGCACTCGTCCTGCCCGACACCGCGCGGCAGCGCGACCCGGAACACTGGTGCGAACTCATCGGCGAGCACCGCGTGACGGTGTGGAACACCGCTCCCGCGCTCCTGGAGATGCTGGTGGAGTACGCGGAGGCCGACCCCGGCGAGGCGTCCCGCCGACTGGCCTCCCTCCGCCTGGTGATGCTCTCCGGCGACTGGATACCCGTCACCCTGCCCGACCGGCTGCGCGCCCTGGCCCCCGGCGCCCGCGTGATGAGCCTGGGCGGCGCGACCGAGGCGTCCATCTGGTCCATCACCTATCCCATCGGCGAGGTGGACCCCGACTGGCCGAGCATCCCTTACGGCCGTCCGCTGCGCGGGCAGTTCTTCCACGTCCTCGACACCGACGGCAGGCCCTGCCCGGTGGGGGCCGACGGAGAGCTGTTCATCGCCGGCGACGGGCTGGCCCGCGGTTATCTGGGCGACGAGGCACAGACCGCCGAGCGGTTCGCCGTCCACCCGGTCCTGGGAGAGCGGCTCTACCGGACCGGCGACCTCGGCCGCCGTCGCCCCGACGGGCAGATCGAGTTCCTGGGCCGCACCGACCGGCAGGTCAAGGTCCGCGGCCACCGCATCGAACTGGGCGAGATCGACGCCGCCCTGAGCCGACTGCCCGGAATCCGGCAGGCCGTCTCCGCCGCCGTCCCGGGCCCCGACGGCAGGCCCCGGCTGGTCGCCTACATCGCCCTGACCGCGCCGGCCGAGGCGACCTCGCCCACGGACCGGGAGCTGACCCGCGCGCTGGCCGAGCGGCTCCCGGACTACATGCTCCCCGGCCGGTACGTCCGCCTCGACGCCCTCCCGGTCAGCGACAACGGCAAGGTCGACCACAGGAGACTTCCCGACCCCTTCCGCTCTCCCAGGAGGGAGGAGCCGCCGGCCGAGCCCTCCCCCGCCCTCCCGCAGGCGGTGGTACCCGGGCCCCGCCCGGCAGCGGACGACGCCACCCCGAAGACGTCCGCCGTCCCCGCCGGCCCCGCCGCGGAGGGGGAACCCGCCGGCGGGGCCGACCGCGGCGCCCTGGAGGCGGTGCTGCGCGAGATCCTCGGACCGCAGGCCGACTTCGGCACCGGACTCCTGGCCGCGGGAGCGACGTCACTGGACGTGGTCCGGCTGGCCAACGCCATCGAGGACCACGGCGCGGAGCGCCCCTCCTTCCAGCGGCTGGCGGCCTTCGACTCGCTCACCGACCTGCTGGACGCGTACGCCGCGCCACCCGCCCCGGGCACGGCGTACGACGCTCCGGCGCAGGCCGCCGCCGGCGAGCCCCACCACCCGGCTCCCGCACACCTCCCGCTCCCGCCCGCACCCGAGGGCCTGGACCTGACCGTGCGTCTGGAGCCGTCCCGCGGCCAGGATCCGGCCGACGCCCTGGAGGCCGCCGCGCGCTGGCTGCGCGAGCTGCGGCGGCGGACCGGCGAGCACGGACGCACGCTCCACGACGTACGCGTCGGCGCCGACGGCGCACTGCTCACCGTGGGCGTGACCGGTCACGCCGCTTCCGGCACCGACGCCGTTCCCGGCGTCGTTCCCGACGCCGGCGCACCAGCGCCGCTCCCCGGTCCCCTTCCCTCCACTTTTCCCCTCACCGAGATGCAGCTCGCCTACCTGGTGGGCCGAGCCGACACCTGGCTGGGGAACGCGGTCGGACCCCACTACTACACCGAGGCCGACCTGGACGACCTCGACATCGACCGCCTCCGCGCCGCACTGCACACCGTCGTCCGGCGGCATCCGATGCTGCGGGCCGTCGTCACCGACGACACCCGGCAGACCGTCCTGCCCGAACCGCCACTGCCCGAGATCGACGTGTACGACCTGCGCGGCCTCGCCCCCGACGCGGCGCGGCAGGAGCTGTCGCGCCTGCGCCACGAGAGGTCCCACCGGGTCCTCGACCCGACGCGGAGCCCGATGCTCCACCTCGCGGCCACCCGTACCGAGGAGCGCGGCTGGAGGCTGCACTTCGGTCTCGACCTGCTCTTCTGCGACGCGCGGAGTGCGGTCGCGCTGGTGGACGACCTGCTGACCGCCTACCGGGACCCCGGAGCGCTGCCCCCGCCGCCGTCCGCCGCATTCGCCGAGTGGGCACACGAGTGCTCCGCCGCGGCCGACGGCCGGCGACGGGCCGAGGCCACGCGGTACTGGCAGCGAAGGGCCGCCGAACTCCCGGACGGCCCCGCACTCCCCATCACCCCGCCCGGTCCGGACGGAGTCCGCTTCACCCGCCGCAGGACCGTCCTCGGCGCCGAGCGGTGGAGCACGCTGCGGGACCTCGCCCGGCGCCACCGGGTGACACCGACGGCCGTGCTGCTCACCGCCTTCGCCGACGTCCTGCGTGCCGGAACGGGCAGCGACCGCTTCACCCTCGTCCTGACCACCTTCGACCGGCCCGAGCGCCACGAGGGCGTCATCGGCGACTACACCTCCACGGTCCTGCTCGGTGTCGAGGACCCGGCGCCGGACATCGCCGGACGCGTCCGCCGGACGCAGGACCGGCTGTGGTCGGATCTGGAACACGCCTCCGGGCCCGCCGGTGTCCACGGCAACGAGGTGCTCAGGGAGATGACGGCCCGCAGGGGGCGGCAGGTGCTGCTGCCGGTGGTCTTCTCCAGCGGTCTGGGCAGCACCTCCGGGGCGCGCGGTTCCACCGACGCCTCCGAACTGCTGGACGGGTTCGGCCGCACCGTGTACGCCGTCAGCCAGACCCCGCACGTCGTCCTGGACTGCCAGGTCTTCGAGCAGAACGGCGAACTGCGCGTCAACTGGGACGCTGTGGAGGCGGCCTTCCCGCCCGGGTACCTGGACGCGCTCTTCACGGCCTACACCGATCTGCTGTCCCTCCTGACCGGCGGCCGGTCCGCGTGGAGGAGCGCCGACCCCGCCGCGCTGGCCGACCGGAGCCTGCGGCCGGCCGAGCCCGTCCGAGGCCGAGTGCCTCTCACGGTCCGCACGGCCGGCGACGACGGACGGGACCTTGCCACGGAACTGCGTGTGGCCACCGCTCTGGCCGGTCTCATCGGTGCCGATCCCGAGCACCTCGACCGCGATCGCTCGTTCTTCGAACTGGGAGCGACGTCCCTGACCCTGGTACGCGCTCACCGCGCCCTGCGGAAGGAACTGGACGGGACCCTCTCCGTGCTCGACCTCTTCGCACATCCCTCGATCCGTGCCCTGGCGGCCAGGATCGGCCGAGGGGGAGAAGCCGCCTTCCCGCGGACGGATGCCGGGGAGCGGCGGGCCGGTGACCGTTCCGCCCCGCTCGCCGACCCTCTCATCGCCAGGGCCCGGCGGCGGGGCGGACAGCGCCGCGACCGCCGCAGGGCAGGGCGCTGAACGGAAAAGCACCGCGGAGGTCCGAGGCGGTGTGCGGACCTCCGCGGGAGGGGTGTGGGAGCCGCGCCGAACGTGTTCCTCACCGTTCCGATGACCGATACGGCCCCGGTGAACCGCTCGGAGACGGCGACCTCCGCCCCTGCCCCGGGGGCGGTGGCCGCGCTCGACGGGCCGCTGAAGACCTGTGAGAACGCTTCGGCCGGCTACCGCACCCGCACCGACTTCCGGACCACCCACGCTCGCGCGGGGACCACTCGGGCTCCCTGAGCTGTTCCGCGGGAGGCTGCGCCGAAGGACGGCTTCCATGTGCTGCGGCACACCTACGCCTCGGTCGTGTTGGAGGCGAGGGAGTCCGTGGTGACCCTGGCGCGGTGGCTCGGGCACTCCTCGCCGGCCGTCACGCTCGGTTACTATGCTCACTTCATGCCGGAGGCCGGGAGCAGGGGGCGCACCGTCATGGACGGTCTGCTGGGGAGGCGGGGCAGGCGGGGGAGGCCGGGCGCCGGCTGAAACTCCCCGGATTCTCCCCAGGGTGGTTCGGGAGTGGTTCCGGCGGGATCCCCGGTCCGAGGGTCTTTGGGGCCGACCGTGGATTGCAAGGTCAGCATGTCGGATAGCCTGTGAAAATGCTTCCCGAAGTCACCGCCACGCGCTATGTGACGCCCCTGCGCGAGGGCGGCTCGCTGCCCGGCATCGTCGAGGCCGACGACCTGGGCACCTATGTCGTGAAGTTGCCCACCCAGTGGCGTTGACCTGCGGTGATGCGGCCACGCCCATGGCTGACCTGCGCAGATGAGCCTTTCGACGTCTTTCCGGGTCGTGTCGCGTTGCACGGTTGATTCTCCCCAGGCGCTCCCCAGCGCCGCCGATACTCCCCAGATTCTCCCCAGAGGGGGCTGCGCTCGCGCGTATGCAGCACGTCGCCAATATGGGTCAGGCACGTCAGTCTCGTCACGGAGAGTGACTGCCGTGGATGGTGTGACGGGTGTTATAGCCGTCCCATGACCGGGGAGAGACCAGGCATGCTTTTGGTTTCCCAGCAGAAGCACTCAAATCAGGAGTTCTTCTGGGGCATGGTCCCCGTGTGGGCCCCAGAGGGGCAGTAGAACCGCTTACGTGCCGCCAAACACGAAGGGCGCTCCGGCTAGGGTTTCTCCCCGGCCGGAGCGCCCCTCGGTGCTGTCGGGACGACAGGATTTGAACCTGCGACCCCTTGACCCCCAGTCCAGCCCAAGGACGCCATTCTTGGGGCAATCGGTGCTTTCCGGCCCGGTGCTGCGTGAAGAACACCCCGGTCGTTCGGGTGTACGCACACCGTGTGGTCCCCGGCTGGTCCCCAAAGAACTGCCGCGCGAGGGCAGTCCATGCCACACATCCGGTATGAACCTTCTTGTGCGGCTTCCACAGGAGGCGGTCCTTGTGCCCCGGAAACGGCGTGAACGACGACTCCCGGCACTGGTCGACTCGGTGGTGGACTCGTACGGTACGCACTGGCAGAGGGGCTGAACGACGCCTTCACGGCCGAGCTGAATGGGCTCGCGGGGCCCACGGTGGGACTTTGCCCAAGCCGAGCAGGGGATCTTCCGCTGGGGCCGGGCGTAACGAGTAACGTCTGCTGGGTTAACTGACTCATCGTGCCTTGGAGCTTGCTCTTGCGCGGCTCCACGCATCGCTGTCGCTACTGACCATCCCGCACTACCGCCGGCACCGGGACGGGGACCTGCCCGCCTGGAAGGAGGACCACAACGCCTCCCACCGCCGGGTCCGCGCCCGCGCCGAGCACACCTTTGCCCGCATGAAGGCCTGGAAGATTCTGCGCGACTGCCGCCTCAGAGGCGACGGCGTTCACCATGCCATGCTCGGCATCGCCCACCTGCATAACCTCACCCTGGCCGGGTGACGCAGAAACCAGCAGGCCACCAGGTACGTCACAGATCATTTACGGGACAACTCTTAGGCACCAAGACGGCGAGTCGTCCAGCCGCGCCGTCTGCCTCATCGTTCAGAAGAAGGGTGCGGCAGCAGAGCACGTCTGATGAGACGCTGATCATCGTGATCGTCTACGTCTGGGGCGGTGGATACGCCTGGCGGGCTCTGTCATCGGCCACATCTCCGTGTGGCTCGGAGAGGTGAACACAGCTGGGCCGGAGGGGGACGACAGCGCTCAAGAGCTCTCACACCATGACGCTGAGGTGTCGTGCTCTGGTAAGCGCGACGTAGAGCGCACGGTGGGCCTCGTCACCTGGGGCGAGGCCCTTGCGGAGCGCAGCCACGTCAGACTCCTCCAGCCGCACTCCGACCCTGTCCCATTCCCTGCCCTTCGCCTGGTGACAGGTCAGACCGAGTACCAGGCACTCGTGCTGGACGTTCAGGCGCCTGCGCAGGTGGCCGAGAGCCTTGCGTGGTGTCCGATTGTGCCCCACCGGCGGTTCGACGCGTACCGCGGCGACCACGGTACGCACCAAGGCGGTCCAGACCTCGGAGAGATCGTCCTGGCCCGCCAGGCGTTGGAGCGCGCTCTGCAGGTCCGGGCGCAGCTTCTCGAACGTCTCGACCTCCTGGATGCCCAGGGTGGTCCAGGCCTCCGGGAGGAACAAGGCCGGCAGGCCGAGGGCCGTCTGAGTGAGTTCGTTCAGAAGTAAGGTGCACAAAGCTTTCTGGAGCGGCCCCATCTTCCACCTGGCAGTGGCCAGGGGGAGGACATGAGGGGCGCAGTCCCACAGCGAATGCCACTTCCGCGCGAGCACGACATCGACGTCTTTCGCCGCTCCCGAGGGGAGGATAGTGCTCTCCCCGCGGCGTAGTCCCTGTGTCAGTGAAGTCTGGGTCACGCTGTCGCGCCATCGGAACGTGGTCCGGAGCTCGCCGCGTTCGAACTCCAGCAGTCCGAGGAGCTGGCGCACGCTCTCCGGGCGGGCGCCACGAAAGGCGTAGAGAGCCTGCCAGGGGTCTCCCACCAGGGTGACGGCCAGTCCCGCGTCCGCCGCCACACGGATGATCTCCACGTCCAGGTCGTTCGCGTCGTAGACCTCATCGACGAGTAGTGACCTGATCGCCGTGGTGAAGTAGGCCGTGACCCGGGCGCGGATCTCCTCGGTACCGAGGGCGTCGCGCAGGACCTCACGCACGTTCTCGTGGGTGCACCGCCCTTCTCCGACCGTGGAGGAGAAGTCCACCGGCTTGATGTGGTAATTCGGTTCGTCTTCCACCTGGTAGGTGGTGACAACGCGGGTGCCCACGAGGCGGAGGACCGGTTTTGCTTTTGTTCGGATGGTGGGCAGGTGGCTTGGCCATGTGTCCAGCACCTCCAGGTCTTCGTGGTTTCCCGGCCACTGGAGGACCCGGGAACGCAGGAGGTGAGTGAGAAGGTCGTTGAGGACGGTGTCTAGCGTGACGATGCGATGGGGCCAAGTCAGGGCTGAAGGGCCCCACTGTTGGGACACGCGGCTGCGTATCTCCTCCGTGGCCGAGCGAGTGAAGCTGACTGCCACGACCGCCCGGTGGTCGGTCGTGCGCGCGAAGCGGTGCAGGCCGAAGCGCTGGTGCGAGACGGTCGTCTTCCCCGAACCCGGGAACGCTTCTATGTAGAGAAGGCGGTGAGGGCTCGCAGCGACAAGGAGTTGCTCCGGCGTGAGGACCGGTCTGCCAGGCCGGCGGCTACTCATCGGAGCCCGTTGTTCGAAGCGCGGCCGTAGGCCAGGCCCCCTTGGGGGAGGGACGCTTGAGAAGTAGCTCATCCCAGGGCGGTGCATCCGGTTCCGGTGCTTCCGACAACGGTTCGTATCCGGACGCCCAGTCGCTCTCCTCCTCGTCCGGCCAGTGGAAGTCCTCCATCTCCTCAACGGGTTGGTCATCCCTATCCCGTTCCTCCTTCACCACCGCGAGCCAGTCCGGCTCCTCGAGGGGCGTGAAGGGCTCCTTCTCCGACCCGGAGCCGTCCTCAGCAATTGCGTCGGGCGCGTAGAGGAACTCAAACAGCTGGCGCATGTGCTCGGGCACAGTCGGGAGGTTCGACGACTGCTCGGGGCCCGCCTCGTTGGCCTCTGCGAGGAGACCGGCGAAGGCAAGCGCGAAGTCGCCCTTCTTGCTGGAACCCAGCCCCGCCGGGATACCGGGCTGCTCGCCCTTGGGCTTCCGGGCACTGCGAAACAGCTCGTGCACGGTCTGGGCCGTCACCTCCGGCACCTCCAGTCTGACCTCTTTCAGGGCGGCCTCGATCAGGTGCTCGTTGCCCTCGGTGATGGACGGTTCCAAGGTCGGGTGGCTAACGAAGGCGTCGACGATCGAGGGGTCGTGATCGAAGATCCATTTCGGCTTCGTGCGCTCTTCGCTCTCGAAGGGGAGATCGCTGTCGACGAGGACCGCCAGCCTGGTGCACAGCTCGCTGCCCCGGGTCGCCAGCAGATGCACCGGCCACGGTCCGACCTTCCAGCCCATGTGCACGATGCTGAGCGCGTCGACGAACGAGTGTTTTCGTGTGTCCACGCCGGCCCACGTCCTGCCGAACTCCCGGACGATAGCGGCGTCGGTGACGCCCTCGACCAGCACGAGGCGCTCGGCGAAGAGTGCGGCGGACCGGCTCGCGTCCAGGTGGAGCCGTGTCTTCCGCAGCGTGACGGCACGGTGTTTGTCCGGTACGACGTCGGCGACGGTGCGGCAGACCCTTCCCCGTGCCGTCCGGCGGACGACGACGAGCTCCTCTGGGGCACAGGACGTGATGACGTCTGTTGCGTGGGTGGAGAGGACGACCTGCAGCTCGGGTCGCTTCTTGACGGTCCTGCGCAGGTAGCGGACCAGAGCCTGCTGCAACTGCGGATGGAGGTGGGCCTCGGGTTCCTCGATGACGACCGTCGCGTGGAATGGCTTCGTACCGAAGAAGGAGTCCTCCTCCGCGTCGGCGTCCGCCTGTGCCTGTTCGAGGTTCAGAGTCGCCTCTCGGATTTGCTCCTCCTCGGTGAGGGGCGGCTGGTCTGAGGTGCCCCAGGGGGGCCAGGCCTCTGCTTGCGGAGATTCGGTGGAGTCCGGTATCGCCGCCAGTGTCACGGCGATGTGCAGCAGGTTGACGTACCCCAGCCCGGACACTTCCAGTGGCCGAGCGAACTTCCGTCCCTCCATGACGGCGAGCATGATTTCCAGCACGCGGGCCAGATAGGTGTCGTCGATGACCTGGCCGCGTATGTACGGCCACTGGCGGTCCACTCCAGCCGACAGGTCCGTGAGATATCCGCCGATCCGCTTCTCGACGGTGTCGATGATGCTCTCCTTGGCCAGCTCCTCGAGCAGCTGGGAGGCGCGTGCCCGGAGTCCCACCAGATTCCGGGTGCCGTTCAGACGCTGCTGCTCGGCACGGAGCAGTTCGACCAGGATCCGCGCCTCGCGGCGTGCCAGCTCGTCGAGCGGATAGCGCCACGCCGGCAGGTAGATCAGCTTGTACGGGTCCAGGTCCGAGGACCTGCCGTGCGCGCTCTCGATCTTCGTGGCGACGCTTCCGAGCCGACGGCTCAGCGTGACACCCCAGTTCTGGGCGACGTGACCGAGGGGACGGTGGTCGGCCTCGTGTAACTGGCGCCCCAGGCGGCCTTCCCCAGTGAGGCTGTCGCCCAGCTTGTAGGAAACCTCGATGCTGCGGGTGGACCTTTCGGGCGCGAGCGTGGCGGATCCGTATCTAGGCAGGACCGGGAAACGGCTGGCGGGATGCGCCAGGTAGAGGGCGTCCGTGAGTGTCGTCTTCCCAGCGCCGTTGGCTCCGATCAGCACACTGAAACGACCCGGGAGATCGCAGACCATCTCCCCCTCCGTGCTTGCCCGAAAGCCACTGACAGCAATACGACTCAGGTGCACCATGTCCCCCACAGGCCAATCAGTACGGAGGCTATCGTCCCCCATACCACTGACAATCCCTGAAGGGATCGGCTGCTTGCGGGCATGTGTCGGGTTCTCCCCGAATTCCCTTTGTTGCGGCGAGTGTTCGGCGGTCGCTGAACCAAGCGGTCTAGCCTCAATACCGGTGACTTAAGGTCTGAGCTGGTAGGGTGCCGGCGGGGAGGTGCCGGGATGCCGCGGCCGGGTCAGGTCAAGCCGGAGACGGACGAGCGGTTGTCGGACCGTATCGCGATCGGGTTGCTGACGCGCTCGTTCCCGCCGGAGGTGGTGGATGCGGTGGTGGCCGAGTGCGGGCGGTCCGGGCAGCGCAACCGGCTGCTGCCGCCGCGCGTGGTGGTCTACTTCGTGCTGGCCATGTGCCTGTTCTCCGGCCAGGGATACGAGGAGGTGGCCCGGCTGTTGACGCACGGGCTGGCCTGGGCGAAGCGCTGGTCGGGGTCCTGGCAGGTGCCGACCACGGCGGCGATCTCCCGGGCCCGGGCGAAGCTCGGTCCGGAACCGCTGAAGGCTCTGTTCGCTCGGGTGGCCCGGCCGTTGGCGGCAGAGTCGACCCCGGGCGCCTTCTATCGCCGGTGGCGGGTGATGGCCGTCGACGGCACGGTCTTCGATGTTCCCGACAGCGAGGAGAACGCCGTGTACTTTGGGCGCCCGAAGACGCACCGCACCGAGCGGTGTGCGTTCCCGCAGGTGCGGGTGGTGGCGCTGGCCGAGTGCGGCACCCATGCCATCACCGCCGCCGCTCTGGGTCCGCGGACCGTGTCCGAACCCGTGCTGGCCCGTGAGGTGCTCGGGGCTCTGGGCGAGGGTGATCTGCTGCTGGCCGACCGCGGCTTCACCGGTCTGGAGCTGTGGCGGGCGGCGTCGGCCGGCGGGGCGGACCTGCTGTGGCGCATCCGTGCCCACCAGGTGCTGCCCGTGCGCGAGGAACTGCCGGACGGTTCCTATCTGTCGGAGATCGTCGCCGCCAGGGACCACCGAAGGTGCGCCGACCCGCAGGTGGTGCGGGTCATCGAGTACACGCTCGACGACTCCGGGCGGCCCGAGCCGGAGGCGCCCTACCGTCTGATCACCACCATCCTCGACCCCGGGGCCGCCCCGGCCACCGAACTGGCCGCCCTCTACCACCAGCGGTGGGAGTTCGAGAACGCGTTGGATGAGCTGAAAACCCACCAGCGCGGCCCCGCCCAGGTTCTGCGCTCCCGCTCACCCGGCGGAGTCGAGCAGGAGGTCTGGGGACACCTGCTGGTCCACCACGCCATCCGCGCCCTGATGCACGACGCCGCCGGGACCGCCGACCTCGACCCCAACCGGCTCTCCTTCACCCGTGCCATCCGCCTCGCCCGCCGCCAGGTCACCGCGCAGGCGGCCTTTTCCCCCTGACCACCTGGCCACGGCGCTGACCGACGGACTCCGCGAAATCACCGCCCGCCTCCTGCCCCGCGACGCAGGCGCTCCAACCCTCGCGTCGTCGAACGCAAGATGTCCAACTTCGGCGTCAAACGCGCCGAGCACCGCACCTGGCCCCAGCCCACCCGCGACCCCGCCGACGCCGTGACCATCGCCCCGCACTGGCGCACCGCCCCGATCAACCCACCAATCAAGACCCGACCAAGCAAACCTTAAGTCACCGGTATTGAGGCTAGCGGGGGGCTGGTGCTGGGGTAGCGGGGGCTGACCTGCGAAGTAGTGCCCATAGAGGGGGCACGTAGGTCCCCGTCCCGGATACCCGGGGCGGGGACTTTCCGAGTGTTCGGCTACCGCTCGAAGTGGCAGACCGCACCGTCACCCGTGCACATCTGGTGCACCTCGACGGTCACCGGCGCCGGCGCTGGCCGGACCTCCGGCGCGGGGATCAGCGCCGCGGCCCCGGCCGCCAGCAGCAAGATCGACAGGCTGGCGAGGAAGGAGGTCCATCCGGAAATCCGGTTACCGCTGGCCGTCCCAGCAGGTGACGGAACCGGCTTCACCGGAATTTGGGTTGGTACTCTCATAACTGAGCTCCAATCTATGACTGGGTTGAGCTACTGATCAGCGGATGATGGCCCGCTGGTTCCTGCGGCGGCCGGGTGTTGGAGCACCCGGCCGCCGTGCATGAGGACGCCCCCAGGATGATGCCGAGAGCCGTCCGCGCGGCAACGTGTTTTGGCGCCGCATGGTGTGACTGTCGCCCTGTCCGGTGACAGCAGCGATAGGACGCTATAACGGATCTGTTCCGGCCACATACCGCTAGCGCACAGATCCGCCACCGGCCAATTTGGGTAACCCAACCCGTCAGCAAGCTCAATTAGGGCATTTGACCTGCCGGTTTGCATGAGCGGGCATTCACTGACCAGCCCGCTTACGTCGTCTTGCACTGGTGTACAGAATGCCTGTGTGGTCTTAAGAGGCAGGACGGACGCACTGCAGGCCGCCGAACAGAGCCTTAAATGTGGCCGAATTCAATCGTTCCTTACGGCGAGCAGATCGAAAACGCTCCGTTGCCTGCTGTCCCCACCCTTGGCAGCGTCACCCCCGACCGGCAGCAGCACGGAAGGCCCCCGCTCATCCCGGGCGGCGGCTTCCGTCGTTGCGCGGCTACTCCTCGGCCAGTAGTCGGCGGGTGACGCTGGCCGCGAGCTGGCGCGCTGCGGTCGATGCCCGCCCGTACCGCCGCACCGCAGTGGTCCCAGGCGTTCTCCAAGGGGAATGCCTGGGACCACTAGGGCGGGGGCTTCTCGCGCGTCTTCCGGACGAACATGTGCAGCAAGATGTTTCTACCGGAAGCGCGGGCCAACCGTGGCGATACGACCACGGTTGCCGCCCCAGCTGTGGGGCTCTGCTCCACAGCTGCATGGTGCTCTGCACCCCGCGGCCACCCACCAGCCAGCCGTGTCACCAACCTGTCCGAACAGCACACCTAGCACCTCTGCCGTGCCTAGCGTATGGACCAGGGCGGGCGTGGGCTGCTCACCTTTGCCCAGCTCACTGAACGATGGAGAGCCCAGCCGCGCGCATGGCAGCCACAGTGATGTCCGGGTTGGTCCGGACTCACTCTGACTGGGGTGTGTGGCCCGTGTACGGTCCGGATCTTTCTTGATCGGATAAGTCTGGGACTGTGCGTTCTCTACGGCGTGGTCATGGTCCTGAGGCGCAAGGGGTTGAGGTAATCGCGAGACACACGGTGGCTCTGCACGGTCACGCGGCGCTGCGTGTGGAGGCGGAAGCGGAGTCCGTGCAGGAGGCCAACCGCCTAGCGGTCGCGAAGGCGCCGAAGGTGGAGTATGTGCAGAGCTGGACGCCGGTGACGACGAGCAAGCTGGAGGGGCCGAAGTGAGCGAGATCAGGCGCGACGAGTGGGTTGGGATGACCAAGTCCGCCAGGAGGTACGAGCCGTTCTGGGAGAGCGTCCGGGAGGCGGAGGCGCAGGGCCGTCCGATGATGCACGTCGTTAAGGTCGGCAAGTTCATCATGCAGGCGTCCACGGACATCGAGCTCGCCAAGCTGTTCGCGGAACACCAGATCTTCGACCAGGACGAGGTCGGCGAGTTCGACTGGGTGCCGGACGAGTTCGAGGTACTGCATCTTCGGTTCAAGAACACGCGGACTGGGGAGTGGGAGTCCACCATCCAGTCCATCTCGACGGTGCCTGCGCTGCCGGAGGTGCCGAAGTGAGTGAGCCGCAGGGTCCCGGCCCTTCGTGGTCCGCTTGCTGGCCATCAGGCGACTCTCTCACCGGTGGAAAGCCCGCCGTCGATGACGCCGAGGATGCGGTCATAGATATCCAAACCCCGCTGCTCAAACTGCATTTGGTCGGTAAGGGGCAGCCGCATGCGAGCCTGTTCGCGGCTGGCTTTCGCGGCCGCCGCGTGGGTGGGATCGGTGATCGACTGGTGGCGGGCTCAGCAGTGGACACGTACCAACCCCTGTCCCTTGTCACCCTTCACCGTGCTATCGAAAGGTCTGCCCCTTCTCGTCGAGCTGGTGCAGCCAGTCCAGTTGAAGGCCGCCGTTCTTGGGGCAATTGGTGCTTCTCGATCCGGTGCTGCGCGAGGAACGCCTCGGTCGTTCGGGTACGCGCACACCGTGTGGTCCCCAGGTGGTCCCCAAGAAATCGTCCTATGAGGGCGGCCGGGGCCACATTCCTAACCTGTACCTTTCTATGCGGGTCCCACAAGAGACCACCTCGCAGCCGGAAAACTTTGGTCGTGACTTCCCCAACTACTGAGAAAACAGAGAAGGCTTGTAAAAGCTGTTCAGTGAGGTTTTCTCAGCGAAATGATCTACGCGAAGCCGGATGAGGCTCTGGTGTCCGGACGATTCGGGCAGCCCTGCCCCGGTGGCGGGCAGACGTAAAGCCCCTGGTAGGACGGTTCTCTCTCAC
>NZ_JBKJFM010000219.1:0-7307 GCF_046614825.1 Streptomyces nanhaiensis | reverse complement strand
ACACCCGGCTCGCCAAGGTGGCCCACACCGCGGGCCGCTGGGCCGACGGCAACCGGCAGATCGCACGGGCCCGTACCGTCCTGGGCCCCGCTCCCGACGAGGCCGCCGCCGCGGCCGTCGACGTGGCCGCGGCCTACCTCGCCCTGGACACACCCGGCACGGACCGCCCCCACCAGGCCGAGAACCTGGCCCGCCCGGCGGGGGAGTGCGCCCCGGCGGGCGGGCCGTACCTGCCGGAGGGGTGACCGCGGTGCCCGCGGGGGCCGGTCCGCGCCTCCGGCGGCGGTCAGCGCCTTCCGACGTCGGAGGCGGCCGCCTCCCGGAGGTTGCGGAGGGCGTCGCCGGGAAGCAGATAGCCGGACAGGACGTTGCGCGCGTCGGCGCGGCGCACGGCGGAGACGTAACCGGCGTGCGAGGGATGCAGCCGGTCGAGCCGGTCCCTGTCGAACGGGACGTGGGTGCCGAACAGGACGCAGAAGGTCTCCCCGGAGTTGTCGCCGGTGTTGAGCGCGGTCGGCACCTCGACCTGGGAGAGCCTGATGCCGCCGCGCGCCAGGCCGAGTCCGTCGCGGGCCTTGGTGCCGTCGGGGGCGAACTCCAGCGGAGGCGCGGACGGCGGGCGCACACCGTGCTCGGCCCAGCGCACCAGATGGCCGTAGGCGGCGGCGATCACATGGTGCAGCGGGACCCTGCTGAACGGCGGCCGGTCGCAGGCGTAGGCGGGCGCGGAGCCGAGGTCGCGTTCGAGGACCGGCCGGCGGTACTCCTGGCCGTGCCAGCCGGAGTGCGCGCTGCCGGCCACCTCCCAGCGCCGGTAGCGGTCGTCGTCGGCACGCCGGTTCGGGGTGCGCACGTCGGTCTCCGACAGCACGTGGAACACCGGTTCGGCGCCCTTCCGGGACGGCGCGGTGCCGACGATGTGGGCGTAGGCGTCGAAGACGGGCTCCGTCCGGGGCAGGACGCGGTCGTAGTAGACCGTCATCCGCGCGGCGGACTGCGACGCCCCGACGCCCAGCACCGTCTCGGCCCGGAGCGGGCCGAGGAGGGCGGCGCCCTCGCGGCTCCGCAGGGCCCTGGCGGCCTGCGCGAACACGTCGTAGGACAGCTCGTCGGCGGTGAAGCGGCCCCGGCCGCTGACGTCGAGATTCCCGTAGCGGGCGGGGCTCCAGCCGCGCAGTTGGTCCACACCGACCCGCTGGGCGGAGACGCCGACCCAGGCGTACCCCCCGCGCATGATCTGCTCGGGGGACCACAGGGCGTCCAGGTCGTATCCGGCCGAGACGTTCTGCCACTCGGTCAGGACCGTGCCGTTGAAGTCCCCGGGGTCGGCGGGGCGGCGGACGATGACGCGGGTGGTGTACGGCACGTCGGAGGCGAGGAGTTCGCCGGTGGTGCTGTATCCGTCGGCCTCGCCGGACAGGTAGAACTCCTCCTCCACGTATCCGGCGGCGGCCAGGTCGGTGACGGTGGACATCCACGGACGGGTGTCCTCCACGTCCGGGGCCGACGGGTCGCCGGGGGCCGTACCGGCGATGGGCCCCTGGACGACCGGTGTGCCCACCGCCGCTCCGCTTGCCGCCCCGGCCGCCGCCCCGGCCGCCGTTCCGGTCGCCGCCGGGGCGGGCGGCGGGGAGGCCTCGGCCGCTCCCGTGGTCAGGGCCGCGGCGACCAGGGCCGCCGGTAAGATCCGCGACGTTCTGCGCCATGTGCTCATATGCGTCCGGCTCCTCTTCCCGGGCGGGGCCGTATGCCCGCCCGTCCCCGAAGAGGATGGCCGGTGCGGGACAGGGGCCCATCGGCCGAATCACCGGTCCTGACGGCGACCGCTCACCGGCCGGGCGGACGGCCGGTGAGCGGTGCCCCGGCCGCCCGGATGGGGACGCCGGCGGCACCCCCCGGACGGTACGGGCCGCGGGCGGCGGCCGGCGCGGTCGTTCCCGTCAACCCGGGTCTCGGTCGAACAGCGACCTGGACCAGAAGTAGCCGAGCGTGGCCAGGCCCAGGCACCAGGCGACGGCCAGCCAGCCGTTGTGGCCGATCCCGGTGCCGAGCAGCAGGCCGCGCAGGGTCTCGATGGCCGGCGTGAACGGCTGGTACTCGGCGATCGGCCGGAACCAGCCCGGCATCGCGTCGACGGGGACGAAGGCGCTGGAGATCAGCGGCAGGACGATCAGCGGCAGCGCGTTGTTGCTTGCCGCCTCCGCGTTCGGGCTGACCATGCCCATCCCGACGGCGATCCAGGTGAGCGCCAGGGCGACCAGCACGAGCAGCCCGAAGGCCGCCAGCCACTCCAGGGCGGTGGCGCCCTCGGCCCGGAAACCGATGGCCACGGCGACGGCCCCGACCAGGACCACGCCGGCCACCGACTGCAGCACGCTGCCGACGACGCGTCCGACGAGCACGGAGCCGCGGTGGATCGCCATCGTGCGGAAGCGGGCGATGATGCCCTCGGACATGTCCATGGACACGGACACCGCGGTGCCGATCGTGGCGCTGCCGATGGTCATCAGCAGCAGCCCCGGCACGAGGTAGGCCAGGTACGCGGAGCGGTCGGCCCCGCCGCCTCCGATGCCCGCGCTCATCACCTCGCCGAAGACGTAGACGAACAGCAGCAGCAGGACGATCGGCGTCAGCAGGAGGTTCAGCGTCAGGGACGGGTAGCGCCGCACGTGCAGCAGGTTGCGGCGCAGCATCGTGGACGAGTCGCGCACGGCCAGGGACAGGGAGTTCATCGGACGGCCTCCTCGGAGGTCTGGTCGGTGCCGCCGGTCAGGGCGAAGAACACGTCGTCGAGGTCGGGGGTGTGCACGGTCAGTTCGTCGGCCTCGACGCCGGCGGCGTCCAGCCGGTCGAGGACGGAGCGCAGCTCGCGCTGGCTGCCGTCGCCGGGGACGGACAGCGCGAGGGCCGCGTCGTCGCGGGCGGCCCCGCGCAGGGCGCCGGCGGCGGACCGGTAGGCGTCCGGGTCGGTGAAACGCAGGCGGACGTGGCCGCCCGGTACCAGCCGCTTCAGCTCGTCGGCGCTGCCCTCGGCGGCGATCCTGCCGCCGTTGAGGACGGCGATGCGGTCGGCGAGTTCGTCGGCCTCCTCCAGGTACTGGGTGGTGAGGAAGACGGTGGCGCCGCCGGAGACGAGCTCGCGGACGATCTGCCACATGTTGTGGCGGGAGCGGGGGTCCAGGCCGGTGGTCGGCTCGTCGAGGAAGATGATGCGCGGGCCGCCGACGAGCGTCATGGCGATGTCGAGGCGGCGCCTCATGCCGCCGGAGTAGGTGGAGGCGGGCTTCTTCGCGGCGTCGGTGAGGGCGAAGCGTTCCAGCAGCTCGGCGGTGACCTGCTTGCCCTCACGCCTGGACAGGTGGTGCAGGTCGGCCATGAGGAGCATGTTCTCCTCGCCGGTGATCAGGCCGTCCACGGCGGAGAACTGCCCGGTGACCCCGATCGCGGCGCGCACGGCCTGCGGTGACGTGGCGATGTCGTGGCCCGCGACCTGTGCCCGGCCGCCGTCGGCGCCGATGAGGGTGGAGAGGATCTTGACGGCGGTGGTCTTGCCGGCGCCGTTGGGTCCGAGTAGCGCGAACACGGATCCGGCCGGGATGTGCAGATCGATGCCGTCGAGGACGGTCTTGTCGCCGTAGGACTTGCGCAGCCCGACGGCGGAGACGGCGGCGGGGGGTCGCGGGCCGCCGCTCATGTTGGATGTGGACATGACAGATGAAGGCATGGAGTCCTCCCTTTCGGAGGCCGAAGAGGTGAAGGGGTGGGGCGGTGAAGCGGCGGGGGAGCGAGCGCGCGGGTGTTCTCGCCGGGCCGGTGCTCAGACCCGGGCGCGGCGGATGTCGATGTTGCCGTAGCGGGTCCGGGCGCGGACCTCGACGGTGTCCTCGGTCTTCTCCGGGGCCTCGGAGGCGGTGAGCGTGTTGCGCACCTGCCCGCGGCCGGAGCTGACGTCGAGCCAGGCGGCGGTGCCCTCGCGGACACCGACCTCGATGGCTCCGTAGGAGGTCTCCAACTGGACCTTTCCACGGGTTACTTCGGCGACGCGCAGGGTGCCGTGTGCGGTGGTGGCGACGACCGGTCCCTCGGCGCGTGTGATGTCGATGTCGCCGTTGGCGCCGCTGACCCGCAACTCGCCGGTCGCGGTGCCGACGGTCGTGGTGCCGTGCGAGTTCTTCAGGACGGCGGAACCGTGGACGGCGCCGACGCGCAGGCTGCCGGAACTGGTGGTGATCTCGGCCGGGCCCTCGACCCGGTCGACGGTGATCGAGCCGTGGGAGGCCGTCAGCTTCAGCGGGCCGGTCGCGTCGAGGCGGACGTCGCCGGAGGAGGTCTTCACGCGCACCTCGCCGAGCCGGCCCTCACCGAGTACCTGGGCCCAGGCGCCGGTCAGGTCGACGTGCGAGTCCGCGGGCAGTTCGACCGTCACGTCGACGATGCCGGTGCGCCCGACGAGGTGGCGCCGCCTGGGCGTCCTGACGGTCAGGGCACCGCTCGCGTAGGCGACCTCGGTCTGCTCGGCCGCCCGCACGTCCTGCTCCCGTTTCGGGTCGCGGGGCCGCACCTCGACGACGGTGTCGAGGCGGTCGCCGGCGGTGAACCGGATGGAGCCGGCCTCCACGTGCGCCGTGGCCGAGATCGGTTCGGGTGTGTCGAAAGAAGGCATGGCTGTCCCGTCCTCCTGGGTCTTCGGGGCGTCCCCGCTGGTGGGACGTGGTGTGGGTGAAGTGATGCGGGCTCAGGGCGCAGGGCGCGGGTCAGCGCACCCAGCCGGTGTAGCTCTGCCCGATGGTCTGGGTCCTCTCCGCCGGGCGGGGACGGCCGCCACCGTCGAGCGCGGCCGACACGGCGCGCACCAGCCACGCGTTGACCGACAGGCCCTCGCGGCTCGCGGCCTCCTCGGCGCGCGCCTTGAGGTGGGCCGGCAGGCGCAGGTTGACGCGGGCGGTGCCGCCCTCCTCGCCGTCGGCCGGGGCCGGTGCCGCGATCGGTCCGGCGGGTGCGGAGGGCTCGGCGGGGGCGCCGCCGGCGGGCGGCGGCGTCACCACGAAGTCGGGGTCGAGTCCGCGCAGCCGTACGTCGACCGAACCGGGGGCGAGTTCACGGGTGATCTCGTTCATCGCGGCGGAGAGCACGTTGAGCATGGTCAGCCGGGCCGCCGACTCCAGGGGGGCGGTGAGCCTCTCGGCCAGCTCGCGGGCTTCGCCGCCGCCGGCCTCGGCGGCCACCGCCAGCTCGCGGCGGAGGGTGTCGACATACGGAGTGAGGTCCATGGCGCTATATTGGCACCATGTGGCGCCATGCGCAAGCCCGTATGGCACCTTGTGGGGGCAGGGTGCAGAAGAATTGCTCTGACCTGCGGGAATGCCGAGAGTTCGGCCTTGATGGCCTTGTCTCCGTGCATGTCCGCGCACTCCTGTGGGGGCTGGATGGTGCCATCTGGCACCTGATGGCACCTGATGGTGTCATCGAGTGCCGTTATGGCTCCCCTGTCGCTCGGCCCCGCCGGGGACGGAGTCCACGGGCATGTCATCGGATTCGCCGCCCCGGCCGGCGCCGGGTGCGTACACCTGGCCGCCGCTCGGGACGACGGAGGGTGCGCCGGGCGGCGCGATACGCCCCGGTGGGCTGACGGTGCCGAGGAATCTCCAGGGCCGTCGAGCGCCGGGGTCGTGCCGCGGGGCGGTGGGGAGCCGACTGCCGTGCGACTGCCGCGCGATCGGGTGTGTTCACACCGGGAGCGCGGAAAGCCCCGTCGGGGCAGGGCGCCCGAATGGGTTCCCTGCCCCGACGGAGCTCGGTCGGCCGGGCGGCGGGTTGCCGGCGCCCGGGCCGAAGCCGGTGCCGTGCGCGGTGTTCTCCGGCTCAGCCGAAGTTCACGTCACTGCACCACATGTAGGCCTGGTCGAGGTGCGAGGCCTGCCAGATCACGAACAGGATGTGGTGTCCGGTGTAGCCGGAGGTGTTGACGTTGAACCTGATGTCCTGCGCCGGGGCGAAGCGGCCGGTCTGCGTGATGAAGTCGAGGTTGCCCCAGCCCAGGGTCTGGGTCTTGGGGTCGAAGCCCTGCTTGCTCACGTAGACCCTGAAGTAGTCGGCACCGTGGGACGCCTGGTCGTGCAGCTGGACCGTGAAGTTGTTGCTGACGTTGGTCGTCTTCCACGCCCCGGGCTTGTTCAGGCTGGCGTTCCTCGAGAGGTTGTTGCTGCAGAGCGTCCCGTCGGGGGTCCGCGCCTGGAACTGGCCGCCGAGGCCGTCGCGGAGGGCGCTCATCCAGTTCCACATGGTGTCGGGGTTGGCCTGGAACGCCTGGTAACACATGGGGTCTTGGGTCTGCATGGCCGGGCTCGTGTGGTTGCTGCCCCACGTCTTCCAGCACTGGTACGCGCGGGTGGCGGGGTTGACGATGGTGCCGTGAGCCTGGGCGGGGGCCGACCAGGTCAGTGCGCCGACGACCACGGCGAACACCATGACGAGCGCCTGGAGGGGCCGGCGGAGGGCCGACCGGGAACGCCCGTTTAAGGGACTCTGCTTGCGCATGTGGGGGGAACTCCTTCCAGTTGCAAGGCTGCGATGGGAGCGCTCCCAACGGTACGTATTCTGAGTGAAATGTCAACGAAGAAAACGCAGTTGATTACACGGGTGGGTAGCGAGCAGGGAACCTGTCGCGAACCGGGACCAGAACCGTTCCCGGAGCCGGAAAGCGATGACGCGGCCCGGAGCGGTGTGCGGGGTGATGCCGGGGGGGCGCTCGCGGCATGGCGGCGGGACCTGGTTCCGGCGTGGGGGATGCCCGGTTCCACCCGCCCGGGAATCTCCTCCGCACGCACCCGGGCAGCCGCCCTCCGCTCCTCCGGTGCTCCCGGCCGCCGACTGCGCCGGCCGGCCGGCCGGCCCGCCTTCGCCGAGCCGGAACCGAGCCGGCGAACCCTGCCGCGGCGGCACCGGGAGCATGCCTGGCCGAAGAAGCCCGACCATCACGTCCGGAGAGGCATCGGCTTACCATGACGCCGCGTCAAACCGCGGTCTTGCGGATCCGGCCCGGCAGGGGAGACTGCCTTCACGACCGGGGCCGCCCGGTCCCCGGCAGGACCAGGCCAAGCAGATCGGTCCACCGCCACTCCACCGAGACGAGGTCTCATGAACCGAAACCGAGCCGCCGTCGGCGCGGTCGCCGTGACCCTGTTACTGAGGTTGAACTCGTGGTGTCGTAGGAGCTGACGGTCCTTGATCCCTGCGGTATGCCAGTGGGATGCGGTATCCACAAGGCGGCGGCCTGACCGCCGAACGGCAGCAATTCCGCGAGGGGT
>NZ_JBKJFM010000218.1:0-7378 GCF_046614825.1 Streptomyces nanhaiensis | reverse complement strand
GGCCCGCCTCCGCCCGCGCCCGGTACGCCTCCAGCGCCGCCGCGGCCACCGGCCCGGAGCCGGCCACGTCCAGCCGCGTCAGCACCTCGGTCGCCTCGCGCAGCGCCTCCGCCAGCTCCCGCTCGGCCTCCCCGAGCGACGGCACGTCCGCGGGCGGGGCCTCGCGCACCGGCAGGCAGTGCCACACCACCTCGGTGTGCACATCGCCTCGCGGACCCGCCTCGCGCACCCGCGGCACCAGCCCCAGCGCCGCACCCGTGCCGACCACGGCCTCGCCGGCGTCCAGGGCGAGGGCGTTGAACTCCGGCGGCCCGCTCAGCCCCAGCGGGTGCCCGGGCGCGGGCAGCGCCAGCCGCAGGCCCGCCACACCCGAGGCGCGCAGCCTGCCGAGCGCGAGGGTGAGACCCACCTCGCCGGGCTCCCCCGGCAGACCCGCCACGCGGTGCACCGTGTCGTCGCCCACGATGCGCGCGGCGGCGTCGTCGGGCGACACCAGTCCGGCGAACAGGGCATTTCCCCAGGCGGCCAGCCGCCCGGAACGAGGTTCTTCGAGCATGCCCCCAGCCTAAGGACAGCCGCGCGGAGGAGGTGGCGTAGGTTTTCCCTGGGGACTGTGCCCACAGGCACAGGCGACAGCCGCGACTGCAATGGGAGACAACGCGCCATGAGCGATGTACTGGAGCTGGTGGACGTATCCGTGGTCCGCGAGGGTCGGGCTCTGGTGGAAGACGTCTCCTGGTCGGTGAAGGAGGGGGAGCGCTGGGTCATCCTCGGCCCCAACGGCGCCGGCAAGACCACCCTCCTCAACGTCGCCTCCAGCTACCTGTTCCCGACCTCCGGCGCGGCCACCGTCCTGGGCGAGAGGCTCGGCGCCGTCGACGTCTTCGAACTGCGCCCGCGCATCGGCATGGCCAGCAGCGCGCTCACCGAGAAGCTCCCGCGCAGCCAGACCGTGCTCCAGACCGTCCTCACCGCCGCCTACGGCATGACCGCCGGCTGGCGCGAGGACTACGACGCGGTCGACGAGCAGCGCGCCCTGGCCTTCCTCGACCGCCTCGGGATGAGCGAGTACCTCGACCGGAAGTTCGGCACCCTCTCCGAGGGGGAGCGCAAGCGCACCCAGATCGCCCGCGCGATGATGACCGACCCCGAACTGCTGCTCCTGGACGAGCCGGCCGCCGGACTCGACCTCGGCGGCCGCGAGGACCTGGTGCGCCGGCTCGGACGGCTCGCCCGGGACCCGTACGCCCCCTCGATGATCATGGTGACCCACCACGTCGAGGAGATCCCCCCGGGCTTCACCCACGTCCTGATGATCCGCCAGGGCAAGGTGCTCACGGCCGGACCGGTCGAGACGGAGCTGACCTCCGCCAACCTCTCGCGCTGCTTCGGCCTCCCCCTGGTCGTGGAGTACAACGGCGGCCGCTGGACGGCGCAGGGTCTCCCGCTCGGCTGACCCGGGCCCTACCATGGCGGTGTGGACGCATGGGTGTGGTGGCTGATCGCCGCCGTAGGACTCGGAATCCCCCTCGTACTCACGGCCATGCCCGAGTTCGGCATGTTCGCGGTGGGCGCCGCCGCCGCCGCGGCCGTCGCGGCGCTCGGCGGCGGGCTGACGGCCCAGGTGATCGTCTTCGTGGTGGTCTCCACCGCGCTGGTCCTCGTCGTCCGCCCCGTCGCCAGACGCATGCGGACGCAGCGGCCCGAACACCGAAGCGGCGTCGACGCGCTGACGGGACGTCAGGCCGTCGTGCTCGAGCGGGTCGACGGCTCCGGGGGGCGCATCAAGCTCGCGGGCGAGATCTGGTCCGCGCGCGCCCTCGACGCGAGTGCGTCCTACGAGCCGGGCGACCAGGTGGACGTGGTGGAGATCGACGGGGCGACCGCCGTCGTGATGTGATAGCCGGTGACCGCACGGTCACAACCGTCGGCGACGCCAACGACGCAGACAGCCACGCTGGACACCTCGGTCAGCGTGAAATCCTAGGAACGCAGGGGGAGCCACGATGGACGCCATCATCATCGTGCTGATCATCCTGGTGGTGCTGGTCTTCATCGCACTCATCAAGACGATCCAGGTCATTCCGCAGGCCAGTGCCGCGATCGTGGAGCGCTTCGGCCGCTACACCCGCACACTGAACGCCGGCCTCAACATCGTCGTCCCGTTCATCGACACCATCCGGAACCGCGTCGACCTCCGCGAGCAGGTCGTCCCCTTCCCGCCCCAGCCGGTGATCACCCAGGACAACCTGGTCGTGAACATCGACACGGTCATCTACTACCAGGTCACCGACGCGCGGGCCGCGACGTACGAGGTCGCCAGCTACATCCAGGCCATCGAGCAGCTCACCGTCACCACCCTGCGCAACATCATCGGCGGCATGGACCTGGAGCGCACCCTCACCTCCCGCGAGGAGATCAACGCGGCGCTGCGCGGCGTCCTGGACGAGGCCACCGGCAAGTGGGGCATCCGCGTCAACCGCGTCGAGCTCAAGGCGATCGAGCCGCCGACCTCCATCCAGGACTCGATGGAGAAGCAGATGCGCGCCGACCGAGACAAGCGCGCCGCGATCCTCCAGGCCGAGGGCGTGCGCCAGTCGCAGATCCTCACCGCCGAGGGCGAGAAGCAGTCCTCGATCCTGCGTGCCGAGGGCGAGGCCAAGGCCGCCGCGCTGCGTGCCGAGGGCGAGGCCCAGGCGATCCGCACGGTCTTCGAGTCCATCCACGCCGGGGATCCGGACCAGAAGCTGCTGTCCTACCAGTACCTGCAGATGCTCCCCAAGATCGCCGAAGGCGACGCCAACAAGCTGTGGATCGTGCCCAGCGAGATCGGGGACGCCCTCAAGGGGCTCGGCGGCGCGCTGGGCAACTTCGGTCCCGGAGCCCCCTCCGGCGGTTCGTCCGGCGCCGCCGCGGGCCGCTCCGACCTGACCAAGCGCCGGGAGCAGCCCCCGATCGACTGACGACACGCCCCGCACTCCGAGCCGCACCCGGACACACCGCGACCACGCCCCTCGGGCATGATCGGTGCACCAGACACCGATCGGCTGAGGGGCGTTGCGCGTGAACATCTGGGAGGCGCTGGCGGTCTGCGCCGCAGGCATAGGCGCGGGCACGATCAACACGATCGTCGGCTCGGGGACCCTGATCACCTTCCCCGTGCTGCTCGCGGTCGGGCTCCCGCCCGTCACCGCGAACGTCTCCAACACACTGGGCCTGGTACCCGGCGCCATCAGCGGCGCCATCGGCTACCGCCGGGAACTGCGCGGCCAGCGCGACCGCGTGCTGCGCCTGAGCGCTGCGGCCCTGGTCGGGGCGGTGACCGGGGCCGCCCTGCTGCTCTCACTGCCCTCCGCGGCGTTCGACACGATCGTCCCGGTCCTCATCGCGCTGGCCCTGGTGCTCGTCGTCGCCCAGCCGCGCCTGGCCCGCGCGATCCGGCGCCGCCGCGAGCGCAACGGCGGCGCCGCCCACCCCCACGGCGGCCCCGCGCTCCTCGGCGGCATGACCCTGGCCAGCATGTACGGCGGTTACTTCGGCGCCGCCCAGGGCGTCATCTATCTGGCGCTGATGGGCCTGCTCATCAATGACGACCTCCAGCGGATCAACGCCGTCAAGAACATCCTTGGCGCGATCGTCAACGGTGCCGCCGCGGTCTTCTTCCTCTTCGTCGCCGACTTCGACTGGACCGCGGTCCTGCTCATCGCCGTCGGCTCGGCGGTCGGCGGACAGCTCGGCGCCCGGCTGGGACGCAGACTGCCGCCGACCGCCCTGCGCGCGGTCATCGTGGCCGTCGGCACGGCCGCGATCGTCCAGCTCGTACTGAACTGAACGGAGCCGGACCGACCTGACCGGCCACCACCCACCCGCGGCGCCCTCGCGAGAAGCCCTCGCGAGGGACCTCAGGCGGAGGTGGGCAGCGCCAGCCACTCCGGCAGCGCCTCACCGTCCCGCAGCCCCAGCGCGAGGACGAGCGCGTCCGCCGGCGTCGGCTCGAACGGCTGCGTCAGCAGCCGCATGCCCGCCTGGGCGGGAGTGCGGTCGGCCTTGCGGTGGTTGTCCTCCGCGCACGCCGCGACCGTGTTCAGCCAGGTGTCGCCGCCCCCGCGCGAACGCGGCACGACGTGGTCCACCGTGGTCGCCCGGCGTCCGCAGTACGCGCACCGGTGCCTGTCCCGTACGAGCACACCGCGCCGCGACCACGCCGCCCGTTGTCGGAACGGGACCCGTACGTATCTGCGGAGTCTGATCACCTGCGGCACCGGGAGGTCGACCCGCGCCGCCCGTACGCGCAGCCCGGGGTGCGACTGCTCCACCACGGCCTTGTCCTGCATCACCAGCACCACCGCACGACGCAGCGAAACCGTCGACAGCGGCTCGAAACCGGCATTGAGCACCAGCGTCTCGCGCATCTCACCCACCTCCGGACCCGCCCCCGCGGCGGGGTGGGACCACTGTGCCGCTGCCCGACCGGGCGGACAACGCAATTTCCGCACGGTGTACGGGAGATGGCAGAGGAACGGCATGTGGATGACACGGGTGCCGGCGAACAGAGGGGGAGGCGCGCGAGATCGCGGGCAGGACGAGGGCAGGAAGGGGCAGCCGACGCGGCCGCCCGTCCCCCGACGGGCTCCGGCGGACGGCGGGCGTGAGCGCGCCCCGCCGCCCCCGCCACTGCGGTGCCGACTGCCCGGCCACCACTGTGCGATTCGGAGACGACGGGGCGCAAAGGCTTTTCCCGCCGGCGGGACGGCCACCTGGACGGCCGACGGGAAGGCCCCGGACCCTCGAGGCGACCGGGTCAGCTCCCGGCCGGCACCTCGTACTCACCGATGAGCTGTGCGCGAGCCAGTGTGTGGAACCGCAGGTTGAAGCCGACCACGGCCGGGGACGCGTCCGCGTCCACGCCCAGCTTCTCGGTGTCCACGGCGTAGACCGTGAAGACGTAGCGGTGCGGGCCGTCCCCGGGCGGCGGCGCGGCCCCGCCGAAGTCACGCGTGCCGTAGTCGTTGCGGACGTGCACCGCCTCCGCGGGCATTCCCTTCATCTCGCCCGTACCGGCCCCCGCGGGCAGCTCCGTCACGGTCACCGGGATGTCGAAGACCGACCAGTGCCAGAAACCGCTGCCGGTCGGCGCGTCGGGGTCGTAGCAGGTGACGGCGAAGCTCCTGGTCCCCCCGGGGAAGCCCTCCCACCGCAGGTGCGGGGAGGTGTTGCCCTCGGCGTGGACCTGATCGGGCTTCAGCCGGGCGCCCTCGGAGACGTCGTCGCTCACGACCGTGAACGACGGCACCGGGGGGTGGAAGTCGTGGGGGAGCGGGCGCCGCTTCTGCTCGGTCACGTGGGAAAACCTCCTCGGTAGCGCGACAACGCTGCACCGGCCAGCCTAACGATCCCGGCCCTCCGGACGGCGCAGGGCGCGGCCCGGTGCGACACCGGACCGCGCCCCCGAAGGCGAACGCCCCGAACCCTCAGAACCAGTTCCGCCTGCCGCCGACCTCGGCCAGCCACTGGTTGAGATAGGCGGCCCAGTCGGTCTGCCGGAAGCCCGCCAGGTCCACGGTGAAGGAGCGGTAGGTGTCGCTGCCCTCGCTGAACAGACCGGCCTTCTTGTCCATCTCCAGCACGACGTCCATCCCGTGCTCGTCCGCGACGAAGCTCAACTCGACCTGGCTCAGACCCCGGTACTGCTGCGGGGCCAGGAACTCGATCTCCTGGTAGAAGGGGAGCTTCTGCCGGGTGCCGCGGATGTGCCCCTGCTCCATGTCCGCGTTCTTGAACCGGAACCCGAGGGCGCCGAAGGCGTCGAGGATCGCCTGCTGGGCGGGGAGCGGGTGGACGTTCACCGGATCGAGGTCACCGGAGTCCACCGCCTTGGCGATCGCCAGTTCCGTCGTCACCCCGATGTTCATCCCGGTCAGATGGCGGCCCGTGAACATGGTGATCGGGGTCTCCCACGGCACCTCCAGCCCGAAGGGCACCGTGTGCACCGCGCCCGGCTGGAGCTCGAAGGCACCGCCGAGCCGCATGCGGTGGAACTCGACGTTCCTGCTGTACTCCTCCTCCCCGCTCTCCACCTCGACACGGGCCTGGAGGCCGACCGACAGCCCCTGGATCTCCTGGGCGACCGATCCGCCCTGGATCCGCACCTCCCCCTGGACGACGCCGCCCGGAACCACGTTCGGCTCGGTCAGCACCGTCTCCACCGACGCGCCGCCGATGCCCACACTCGCGAACAGCTTCTTGAAGCCCATGTTCTTCCTCCCCCAGGCCCTGGCCTGTGTGTCGTGCCGATCCCTAAGAACGCCCGAAGTCTGCCGGACGGTTCCGCCGGTCAGGGCCGCCGTCCGCAGTCGTTACCCGATGGCTGCACTACGCTCGGCAGGCGTGAGCGCCGACCACGACCGTAAGCCCCTGCCCCGCGCCTTCTTCGACCGCCCCGTTCTGGAGGTCGCCCCGGACCTGCTCGGCCGTGTCCTGGTCCGCACGACCGACGACGGTCCGATCGAGGTCCGGCTGACGGAGGTCGAGGCGTACGCGGGCCGCATCGACCCGGGGTCGCACGCATATCGTGGCCGCACCGGGCGCAACGCCGTGATGTTCGGCCCTCCCGGCCACGCGTACGTCTACTTCACCTACGGCATGTGGCACTGCCTGAACCTGGTCTGCGACGGGGAGGGCACCGCCAGTGGTGTGCTGCTGCGCGCCGGCGAGGTGCTGGCCGGCCACGAGCACGCGCGCCGGCGGCGGCCGAAGGCACGCGGCGACAGCGAACTGGCCAAGGGGCCCGCCCGTCTGGCCACCGCACTGGGGGTGGACCGCGCCCTCAACGGCACCGACGTCTGCGGCGACGGCGAGGACGTCCCGCTCCGTATCCTCACGGGCGCCCCGGCTCCATCGGACCGCGTACGGAACGGCCCCCGCACGGGAGTGGGCGGGGAGGGAGCACTCCACCCGTGGCGCTACTGGATCACCGGCGACCCCTCGGTCAGCCCGTACCGGGCGCACCAGCCACGTCGCCGTCGGGCGCGGCTTGACGCTGGGCCGACCGAGGTCTAACGTAGATCGAGCCGCTGGAACGGGACGAGGTCCACGGCGACCGTACAGGTCGCGTGAGAGAGGCCCGGAGCGGACACCACCAGATACGGACTCCCCGATTCGGGGGTCGTTTCCGTTGCGCTCGAACGTACGGAAAACCGATCCGAATGGCTCGATTATGAGTCGCCGGAGAGATCCGCTAAGGTAGTGAACACACCGAAGGGAAGCGCCCGGAGGGGCCCCGGAAGGGGTGCCGAAGGAAGCGTCCGTTCCTTGAGAACTCAACAGCGTGCCAAAAGTCAACGCCAGATATGTTGATACCCCGTCGCTCCTCCGGTTC
>NZ_JBKJFM010000217.1:0-7470 GCF_046614825.1 Streptomyces nanhaiensis | reverse complement strand
GCGACGGACGGGACGTTGCGGATGTCGGGTTCGGCGACGACCCGGCCGCACGCCGGCCGCCGGTCCAGGACGAGGTCGGAGACCGCCCGCAGCAGCACCGTGCCGACGCCGCGCCCCCGGTCCGCCGGGCCGTCCGCCAGCAGGACGCGGGCCAGCGCGTCGGCCTGCTCCTGGGCGGCGCCGGCCAGCCCGTAGACCCTCCCGCCGTGCTCGGCGCAGTCGCCGACGGCGTGGATCCGGGGGTCGCCGGTGCGCAGCTCGTCGTCGACGACGATCCCGTCGCGGACCTCCAGCCCGGCCGCCCGGGCGAGCCCGGCCCGCGGGCGCACCCCGCAGGCCAGGACGACCAGTTCGGCCTCCAGCCGGTAGCCGTCGGCGAGTTCCACGCCGCGGGCCACGGCCTCCGCGCCGGCGGCCCCCTTCCCGGGGCTCCCCGCGGTCAGCAGGCCGCGGACGCGGCACTCGGTGTGGACCTCGACGCCCAGCCCCTCCAGGTGCCCGCGCAGCAGCGCCGAGGCGCGGGCGTCCAGATGGCGCTCCATGAGGTGTTCGCCCTGGTGGGCGAGGACGGTGCGCACCCCGCGCCCGGCCAGCGCGCGGGCCGCCGAGACACCGAGCAGGCCGCCGCCGACGACGACGGCCCGCACCCCGGGCCGTACCGCCGCCTCCAGCGCCCGGCAGTCGGCCAGGGTGCGGAAGGGGTGCACGCCGCGGGGCGGCTCGTGCCCGCCGCCGGGGAAGAGCCCGCGCAGCGGCGGCAGCACCGGATTGGAGCCGGTGGCCAGCACCAGCGTGTCGTACGGCAGCGAGGAGCCGTCGTCGCACCGCACCAGCCGCTCGGCCCGGTCCAGCCGCACCGCCCGCACACCGCGCAGCCAGCGGGCGGCGGACGGTGCGGGCAGGCCGATCACCTCCGGCGCGTACCGCCCGGCCAGCACCCCGGCCAGCAGCACCCGGTTGTACGGCGCGTGTGGCTCCTCGCCGACGACCGTCAGGTCCACGGCGGCGCCGCCGTGGCCGCCGGGGCCGCCGGTACCGAGGGCGCCGGCGGCGGCGAGCTGCCCGGCGAGCCGGGCGGCGGCCATTCCGCCGCCGATCACCACCACACGCTTCGTCGAGGTCATACGGAAAGCGTGCGGCGCGGCTGTTTCCCGTCCGCATCACCGCTGTTTCCCGGCGGCAACACCGCCCTCAGCGCACCCGGACCCCGGCTGTGAGCCCGGGCGGGGCGCCGCCCTCCCGGACGCGGCCCTCAGGGCCCCAGGCGGACGGGCAGCGCCGCCAGGCTCCTGGTCCACGGCGACGAGGCCCAGGCCAGGCGCTCCTCGGGCACGGCCAGCCGCAGCCCCGGCAGCCGCCGCCGCAGCACCTCCACGGCCGTCCGCGCGATCAGCCGGGCCTGCGGCTGGGCCGGGCAGGCGTGCGGTCCCGCGCCGAACGCCACATGCGCGCGGTTGCCCGTCACCGGCCGCCCGCACGCGGGCAGCACCCGCGGGTCGCGGCCCGCGGCGGCCAGCCCCAGCACGAGCATGTCCCCGGCCCGTACCTCCCGCCGGCCCAGGCGGACGTCGCGCAGGGCGTATCGGCCGGGGAGGTTCTGGGTGGGCGGGAACCGCCACAGCACCAGGTCCAGCGCCTCGTCCAGGGTCAGGTGTCCGCCGTCCAGAGAGGAGCGCAGGACCGGATCGGTCAGCAGCAGGCGCAGCGTGGTGGCGATCCAGTTCTTCGTCGTCTGGTGGGCCGCCACCACCGTCACGGCCAGGTTGTGCAGCACCTCCTCCTCGCGGAGCGAGGCGGGGTGCGTCAGCAGCCAGGAGGTGAGGTCGGGGCCCGGCGCGCGCCGCTTCTCCCGCAGCAGGGCCAGCAGGACGCGCTCCAGCCGGCGGCCGGCGTGGACGGAGTCGGCGTTGGCGGCGGCCGTGCCGGCGACGGCCTCCGCCAGTTTCCGGCTGACCGGCTCGTCCGCCCCCAGCAGCCGGGTGACGACCCGCGCCGCCAGGCGGTGCGCGTAGTGCGGTACGAGGTCGGCCTCGCGCCGCCCGGCGAAGGAGTCGATCAGCCGGTCGGCGGTGTCGCGCACCAGGCGGCCCAGCTCGCCGCCGTCGACCCGGCCCAGCGCGTCGGCGACGGCCGACCGCATCCGCCGGTGCCGCCGTCCGTCGGCGAACATCAGGGCCGGACGCCAGCCGACGAACGCCAGCAGCGGGGAGTCGGCCGGCACGCGCCCCTCGCGCAGCAGGCGCCAGTGGCGCGGGTCGTGGCTGAAGTCCCGTTCGCGGCGCGCCACCCGCAGCAGCTCCTCGTAGCCCATGACCAGCCAGGCGTGCACCCCCGGGGCCAGGGCGACGGGCGCGACCGGTCCGTGTTCCGCGCGCAGCCGCTCGTACAGGGCGGGCAGGCCATCGCCGTCCAGGCCCGCGCCGTACAGCGGTACGTGGCGCGACCGGCCGGAGTGCCCCGGCCGGTCGGGGTGGCCGGGGCACTGCGGTGGCGTCTCGGTCCGGGGGCGGCGGGGAGCAGCGGTCATGGTGGCTCCGGGAGGGGGGAGGGGAGGACGGGAGGGGGTGCGGCCCGTGGGGCGGCCCGTACCACCGGCAGACAACGCGTCGGCGGCCGACGCGGTCAACCGCCTTCTCCGAAAAGAGTCCTGGAATACCCCTCAGGAGTGAGCCGGCGGGCCGCGGGCGGCTCGGACCAGCCCTCCAGAGCCCGGTCGAGACCCCGCTCGCGCGGCCCGAGGAAGCGCGGATCGGGGGTGAACGTCGCCTCCAGCCCGGCCTTCGCCGCGCCCGCCACCTCGCGCAGCGCGCCGTAGTACCAGGTGCCGTCGCGCGGCTCGGCGACACCGACGCCGTACGCGTCGATCCCGGCGGCCCGGCACAGGGCCAGCGCGCGGCGTATGTGGAAGCCCTGGCTCACCAGCAGCGCCCGCTCCACGCCGAAGATCCGCCGGGCGCGGGTGCAGGAGTCCCAGGTGTCGAAGCCCGCGTGGTCGCCGACGACGTCCTCGGCGGGGACGCCGCGGCGCACCAGGTAGTCCCGCATGGCGCCCGTCTCGTCGTAGTCGCGGCGGCTGTTGTCACCGGTGACCAGCACCGCGCGCACCCGGCCCCGGCCGTACAGCTCGGCGGCGGCGTCCAGCCGGTGCGCCAGGTACGGCGACGGCTCCCCGTCCCACAGCCCGGCGCCGAAGACGACCACGACCGGGGCGGCCGGTGCGCCGCCGAGGGAGCGGACGCGGTCGCCGGCGGAGACCGCGACCCAGGTCGCGGGCAGCAGCCCCAGCACGCACAGCAGCACCGCGGTCTGGAGGACCTGCCTCCTTCCGGGCTTCACGGTCTTCCGCATTCCCTTGGCCTTTACCGAGCCGGTCATCACACCGGCGGAGACGGTACGAGCCGCGCCGCGGTTGCCGCGGCTACGGTGGGCGGCACCGGACCGCGAAGGCGGCGGATGCGGCGCGGACCGCGAAGGCGGCCGGGAACGGGAAGAACGGGAACGGGAGAAGAGGAGCGGCGGCCATGGCGGAGACGGGCGTCCTGACGGTGCTGACCACCACCGACAGCCGGGAGAAGGCCGAGGCGCTGGCGCGCGGCGCGGTGGAGGCCCGCGTCGCGGCGTGCGCCCAGGTCTCCGGCCCGGTGACCTCGGTCTACCGGTGGGAGGGCGAGGTGCGCGCCGAGCCCGAGTGGCAGGTGCTGCTGAAGACGGCGGCGGCCCGCTACGACGCCCTGGAGGCGCACCTGCGCGCGGCGCACGACTACGACACCCCCGAGATCATCGCCACCCCGGTCGTCCGCGGCGGCGCGGACTACCTGGCCTGGGTCGCCGAGGAGACGGAAGGTTCCTGAGCCGTGCGGCGGCTTTACAGGGCCAGATGACGACGCAGGGCGGCGTCGAGGTCGGCCAGGATGTGCGACGGCAGCACACCGACCCGGTGCAGCACCCGTTCCACGGCCACGGAGCGCACCTGTTCGCACTGGGCTTTGGAGTCTTTGCGCAGGCCGCAGTCCGCGGCCTTGAGGAGTACCTGGAACGGGTGGACACGCGTGGTGTTGGAGGTCACGGGCACCACGGTCAGCACACCCCGGCCGGCGCGGTCCACCGAACGGTTGGCCGCGTCGTTGGAGACGACGACGGCGGGGCGTGCCTTGTTCGCCTCACTGCCGCGAGTCGGGTCCAGATCGACCAGATAGATGTCACCGCGCCGCATCGCCGAGCCCGTCCGCAGCGGTCGCGTCCCACAGCTGCGCGTCCTCGTCCTCGGCCCACTCCTGCCAGGCGGCGGTGTAGTCCTGTTCGAGTTCCGAGGCGCGCAGCAACTCGATCGCGGCGTGTATCACGGCCGATCGCGACTCGATCTCGGCCCTGGCGGCGTATGCGTCGACGAAGGCGATGTCTTCCTGAGGGAGGCTCACACTTACCTTCATACCGCCGATGGTACAACGGTGGCTTCGGCGGTGCTACCCCGACTGCTACCCCGAATCCCCCGCACGCTCCACCCGGACCGCGCAGACCTTGAACTCCGGCATGCGCGAGACGGGGTCCAGGGCCGGGTTGGTCAGGGTGTTGGCGCGGCCCTCGCCCGGCCAGTGGAACGGCATGAACACCGTGTCCGGGCGGATGCCCGGGGTGATCCGGGCCGGCGCCACCGCCCGCCCCCGCCGCGAGACCACCGCCACCGGCTCCCCCTCGGCCACCCCGATCCGCTCGGCCAGCCGCGGATGGAGCTCGACGAACGGGCCCGGGGCGGCGCCGTTGAGCTCCGCCACCCGGCGGGTCTGGGCGCCCGACTGGTACTGGGCCAGCACCCGGCCCGTGGTCAGCAGCAGCGGGTGGTCGGCGTCCGGCTCCTCCGCCGAGGGGCGGTGGGCGACGGGCGCGAAGCGGGCCCGGCCGTCGTCGGTGGCGAAGCGGTCCAGGAACAGGCGCGGGGTGCCGGGATGGGGGCCGGGGGAGCGGTCCACGGCGGGGTCGTCGGCCTCGTCCGTGCCCGGGACCTCCGGGCACGGCCAGAAGACCCCGTCCTCCTCGGCGATACGGCGGTAGGTGATCCCCGAGTAGTCCGCCAGGCCCCCGGCCGAGGCCCGCCGCAGCTCGTCGAAGACCTCCTGCGGGTCGGTGGGGAACCCCCTCTCCCAGCCCAGCCGCGCCGCCAGCGCGTTCAGCACCTCCAGATCGGTGCGCACTCCGGGCGGGGCGTCCACGGCCCTGCGGCGCAGCAGCACCCGGCCCTCCAGACTGGTGGTCGTCCCCGTCTCCTCCGCCCACTGCGCCACCGGCAGCACCACGTCCGCCAGCGCGGCCGTCTCCGACAGCACCACGTCGCACACCGCCATGAAGTCCAGCGACCGCAGCCGCCGTTCGACATGGGCGGCGCGCGGAGCGGAGACGACCGGGTTGGAACCGGTCAGCAGCAGGGCGCGCACGTCGCGGCCGAGCGCGTCCAGCAGCTCGTACGCGCTGCGTCCCGGCCCCGGCAGCACAGCGGGGTCGACTCCCCACACCCGCGCCACGTGCTCGCGCGCCGCCGGGTCGTCCAGCCTGCGGTAGCCGGGCAGCTGGTCGGCCTTCTGGCCGTGCTCGCGCCCGCCCTGGCCGTTGCCCTGCCCGGTCAGGCAGCCGTAACCGGACAGCGGGCGGCCCGCCCGGCCGGTGGCCAGGCACAGGTTGATCCAGGCGCCGACGGTGTCGGTGCCCTTGGACTGCTGCTCGGGTCCGCGCGCGGTGAGCACCATCGACGACCGCGCGTCGCAGAACAGCGCAACCGCCTCCCGCAGCGCGGGCACCGGCACCCCGGTGATCCGCTCCACCAGTTCCGGCCAGTGCGCCATCGCCGCCGCGCGCGCCTCCTCCCAGCCGCTGGTGCGCGCCGCCACGAAACCGGTGTCCACCCGCCCCTCGGCCACCACCAGGTGCAGCATGCCCAGTGCGAGGGCCAGGTCCGTGCCGGGGCGCGGGGCCAGGTGCAGGTCGGCGTGCTCGGCGGTACGGGTGCGGCGGGGGTCGACGACGATCAGCTTCCCGCCCCTCTCGCGCAGCTCGGTGAAGTAGCGCAGGGCGGGCGGCATGGTCTCGGCGGGGTTGGCGCCCACCAGGATCACGCAGCCGGTCCGCGCGACGTCCGCCAGCGGGAAGGGCAGCCCGCGGTCCAGCCCGAACGCCCTGTTCAGGGCGGCGGCGGCCGAGGACATGCAGAACCGGCCGTTGTAGTCGATCTGGGAGGTGCCCAGCACCAGCCGTGCGAACTTGCCCAGCGAGTACGCCTTCTCGTTCGTCAGCCCGCCCCCGCCGAACACCCCCACCGCGTCCGGCCCGTACGAGGCCCGCGCGGCCGACAGCCCCGCGGCGGTGCGGTCCAGCGCCTCGTCCCAGCCGGCCGGCTCCAGCGGCCCGCCGGCGCGGCGCCGCACCAGCGGCCCGGTCAGCCGGACCCGGGAGGAGAGCAGGGCGGGGGCGGTGCGGCCCTTGCCGCACAGCGCGCCGCGATTGACGTCGAAGGCGGTGCGCTCGACCACCTCGACCCCCTCCTCGCCCCCGCTGGGGCGCAGCCCCATGCCGCACTGCAGGGCGCAGTACGGGCAGTGGGTGTCCACGGTCACCGCGGGCGCCCGGAGGGCCCGTCCGTCCGGCTGGGCAGTCGTCGCGCTCATGCCGCCCAGCGTGCGTCGCGCGTGTTACGCCGGGCGCCCCCGCGGGTTACGGGCCCGGTACGCCGGGCTCAGCCCGCCGGGGCCGGCGCCGTGAGCCGTGTGCAACCGGGCGTCACAGAGGCGCAACGGCGGGGCAACCGCGGCCCGCCACACTCGGCTCATGACCTCCCTCCTCCGCGCCCGCCCACGCCCCGTGCCCCCGCTGGTCGCGGTCGCCCACGGCTCCCGCGAGCCCGGGGCGCTGCGCACCGTCACCGCACTGCTCGACCTCGTGCGGTCCCTGCGTCCCGGGCTGCGGGTGGAGCTCGGGCACGTCGAGCTGAACGAGCCGCTGCTGCCGGACACCCTGGAGGCGCTTCCGGCGGGGGAGGCGGTCCTCGTGCCCCTGCTCCTCGGCCGCGGCCACCACGTCAAGCACGACCTGCCCGGGGCCGCTGCCGCCGCCGGGCACCTGTCCGTGCCGATCGCCGCGCCGCTGGGCCCGCACCCCCTGCTGGCCGAGGCACTGGCCGGGCGGCTGGCCGAGACGGGCTGGAGCGCCGCCGGCGCGTCCCGCACCGGCGGCGTGGTGCTGGCCGCCGCCGGATCGCGCGACCCGGACTCGGCCCGGGACGCCGAGCGTACGGCCGCCCTGCTCTCCGCCCGCCTCGGCGGCGTCCCGGTGGTGCCCGCCTACGCCTCGGCCGCCGAGCCGACCGTGCCCGAGGCCGTGGCCGCCCTGCGCGCCGCCGGGCGCCACGACACCGCCCTGGCCTCGTACTTCACCGCGCCGGGCCTCTTCGCCACCCGGTGCGCGCGGGACGCCTCCGGCCTGCCC
>NZ_JBKJFM010000216.1:0-7738 GCF_046614825.1 Streptomyces nanhaiensis | reverse complement strand
GGCGGCGCAGCCGGCGCAGCCGCGCGGCGCGCTCGGCGTCCATGGAGTCCAGCGCCTGCGAGACCAGGTCGCCGGGCATCCGGCGCAGGGCCGCCGCGCAGCGGGCGCGCAGGGTGCGGCGCAGCCGCGGCTCGAAGCGGTCGCCGGTCAGGTGGTGGTGGATGACCGCGCAGTAGGTGCGCACGGCCTTCGGCAGCAGCGCGGCGGCCTCCCGGTCCCGGGAGGTCTCCTCCACCAGCAGGTCGTAGGCGCGCAGGAAGTCGAGCTGCCGCTCGTCGCCGGTCCGGGTGAGCGAGGTGGCCACCCCGCGCCGGTAGAAGACGCCCGTCAGGCCGACCACGGCGAAGGACGCCGCCTCGCGGTGCAGCCGCCAGATCCAGGGCCGGTCCTCGGCGGTGTGCAGACCGTCGTCGAAGCGCAGCAGGCCGCGGTCCAGCAGCCGCCGGTGGTAGACGCCCGCCCAGGCGTAGGCGTAGTCGACGGCGGTGGTGCGGTGCGCGGGCAGGATGGCGTCGCGCGGGTCCAGCACCGTGCCCCGGCGGCCCTCGGGCGCCCGGACCAGGGTGCGCCGGCGGCCGGTGCTGCGCACATGGTCGGTACGGAGGAAGTCGCAGCCCAGCGCCTCGGCGGCGGCGAGCAGTTCGCGGTAGTGGCCGGGGGCGGCCCAGTCGTCGGCGTCGAGGAAGGCGACGTACCGTCCGCGCGCCGCGTCCAGACCGGTGTTGCGGGCGCGGGCCACGCCGCCCTGCCGCCGGTGGCGTACGACGACCGCGCCGGGGATTTCCTTTTCCGCGCGTTCCAGGAGTTCCGAGGTGCCGTCGGTCGAGAAGTCGTCGACCAGAATGAATTCGATGTCCCCCTTTCCGAAGTCCGCCGAGTTGGCGCGCAGGCTCCGGAGTGTGTCGGGGGCGTACGGCCGAACATTGCGGAACGGCACGATGACGGAGAGCTTGACCACTCCGGAGAGGTTAGGGGCCCGATCGCCATCGGTGCTGTCCAGGGGCGTACGGACGGGTGAAATCGCGGTGGCGGAACGGTGAACCCCGCTTTCCGGAAGGCCGGTTGGCCTTCCGTCGGTGTGCTGTTAACCGTCTGTTGTATTTGCGTTGGGCCGAGAATCGGAATGTCTTTCTAGCGTCATCGACGTGCCATCACGTACCGCTTCGGATTCCCCGGACAACGCTTCGGACGGCGTCTCGGAGAACGCCTCGGACAACGCGACGCGTATCGCCGTTCTCGCCGATTCCGACACCCGCTGGAAATGGGGTGCGCTCACCGCGCACCGCATCGCCCCCGGCGCGCGCATCGACGGACTGCTGCTGCGCGGCCGGGCCACCCCGACCGCCCGCCAGCTCGACGAGGTGGGCGTGCGCGCCGCCTCGCTGCGCGAGGTGACGGCCGCGGAGTTCCTGCGGGAGGCCGACCGCGACGCGTACGACGTGGTGGTGCTCTCCTGCGTCGGCGGCACCGTCCAGGCGATGCTGCACGGCCTGTCCCACCGCCTGGGCGGGAGCGGGCGCCGCCCGGTCACCGTCACCGGCTACGTCGGCGTCGTCTACGAGAAGCTCGCCGACGGGCTGCTGCTGCGGCACGGCGCGGACGTCGTCCTGGCCAACTCCGCCCATGACGCGGAGCGTTTCCGCGCGGTCTACGAGGGGGTCGGCGCCGACGCCGGCGGCGTCGTGGAGTGCGCGCTGCCCTTCCTCGGCGGCGAGCCGTACCGGGAGTCGGACGAGCGGCCGTACACGGTCGTCTTCGCCGTCCAGCCGTCCGTCCCCGCCTCCCGCGCCGACCGCGAGTACCTGCTGCGCCGCGCCGCCGGGCACGCCCGCCGCCACCCGGACCGCGAGGTGCTGGTCAAGCTGCGCAGCAGGCCGGGCGAGCACACCACGCACATCGAGGAGCAGCCCTACCAGAAGCTCGCGGCGCGGATCCCCGGCGGCCTGCCGGACAACTGCCGCCTGGTCTACGGCCACATGGGCGAGGTGCTGGACCGCACCGACCTGCTGGTCACCGTCAGCTCCACCGCCGCCCTGGAGTCGCTGCACCGGGGCATCCCCACCGCCGTCCTCACCGACCTCGGCGTCCGCGAGGCGCTGGGCAACCACCACTTCGTCGGCTCCGGCTGCCTGGCCTCCTGGGACCAGCTCGACTCCGGGCTGCTGCCGAAGGCCGACCCGGAGTGGACGGCCCGGCAGGGCGTCGCCGCCGACGGCTTCTACGAGGCGGCCTTCGACGCCGCCCGCGAACGGGTCGCGGACCTCCTCGCCCGCCCCGCCCTGCCGCCGATCACCCCCTACTACACGCTCGCCACCGCACCCGGCTACCTCCCCGGCATCCTCGCCCGCCACGGGCTCGACCCCTCGGGCGCGCCCCGGGCGGGAGGGGAGGCCGGCCGTCCGGCCTCCGGGCTGCGCCGGGCCGTCCGGGCCGCCGTGCGGGACGCGGCGCGCGGGGCGTACCGACACGGCGTCCAGCGCGTGGCGCCGGTCATCCGCCGGATGGGGGAGCTGTGAGCGCGCCCGACACCCCTCAGACCGCAGACCGGCAAGGAGCCGCCACCGTGTCCCCCGCAACCCCCGCCGCACCCGGCGCCCCCGTCGTCCTCGCCGTGATCCCCGCCCGCGGCGGATCCAAGGGCGTGCCCGCGAAGAACCTCGCCACCGTCGGGGGAGTGCCGCTGGTCGTCCGCGCGGTACGGGAGTGCCTGGCCGCGCGGGGCGTGACGCACACGGTCGTCTCCACCGACGACGAGGCCATCGCCGAGGCCGCCCGCGGCGCGGGCGCCGAGGTCGTGCGGCGGCCCGCGGACATAGCGGGCGACACCGCCACCAGCGAGGCCGCCGTGCTGCACGCCATGGACGTCCACGCCCAGCGGCACGGACGGGAGGCCGAGGTGGTGCTGCTGGTGCAGTGCACCAGCCCCTTCCTCACCCGCGAGGACGTCGAGGGCGTGGCCGCCGCGGTGACCGGCGGCGCCGACAGCGCGCTGACCGTCGCCCCCTTCCACGGCTTCGTCTGGCGCGACGGCGGTGACGGCGCGGACGTCGCCGACGGCACGGACGGTACGGACGGCACGGGCGGCGGGCACGGCGTCAACCACGACAAGGCGTACCGCCCGCGCCGCCAGGACCGGCCGCAGGACCTGCTGGAGACCGGCGCCGCGTACGCGATGCGCGCCGGCGGTTTCCGCGAGGCCGGGCACCGCTTCTTCGGCCGCACCGAGCTGGTGCGGACCGACCCGGCGCGCGTGCTGGAGGTCGACGACCCCCACGACCTCGCCCGCGCCCGCGCGCTCGCGCCGCTGCTCGACGGCGGGACGGACGGGCGCCCCGGCGCGCTTCCGGCCCGCGACGACGTCGACGCGGTCGTACTCGACTTCGACGGCACCCAGACCGACGACCGGGTGTACGTCGACTCCGACGGACGGGAGACGGTCGCGGTCCACCGCGGCGACGGGCTCGGCATCGCCGCCCTGCGCCGCGCCGGACTGCCGCTGCTGATCCTGTCCACGGAGGAGAACCCGGTGGTCGCCGCACGGGCCCGCAAGCTGCGGATCCCCGTGCTCCACGGCGTCGACCGGAAGGACCTCGCCCTCAAGCAGTGGTGCGAGGAGCAGGGCATCGCGCCGGAGCGCGTGCTCTACGTCGGAAACGACGTCAACGACCTGCCGTGCTTCGGCCTGGTCGGCTGGCCCGTCGCCGTGGCCAGTGCCCACGACGTCGTACGCGGCGCAGCCCGCGCGGTCACCTCCACTCCCGGAGGGGCCGGTGCGATCCGCGAGATCGCCTCGTGGATCCTCGGAAAGGAACTGTCTTGAGCATGACCAGCCCCCGCCTCCGTACCCTCGGCGCCAAGACCGTGGGCCCGGGCCACCCGGTCTACGTCACCGGCGAGATCGGGATCAACCACAACGGCGACCTGGAGAACGCGTTCGCGCTCATCGACGCCGCCGCCGACGCCGGCTGCGACGCCGTGAAGTTCCAGAAGCGCACCCCGGAGGTGTGCACCCCGCGCGACCAGTGGGACATCGAGCGCGACACCCCCTGGGGCCGGATGACCTACATCGACTACCGCCACCGCGTCGAGTTCGACGAGGAGGGCTACCGGGCCATCGACGCGTACTGCAAGAAGAGGGGCATCGACTGGTTCGCCTCCCCGTGGGACGTCGAGTCCGTCGACTTCCTGGAGAAGTTCGACGTGCCCTGCTACAAGGTCGCCTCCGCCTCCCTGACCGACGACGAGCTGCTGCGCGCCATGCGCGCCACCGGCCGCACCGTCATCCTCTCCACCGGCATGTCCACGCCGAAGCAGATCCGGCACGCGGTGGAGGTGCTGGGCAGCGAGAACATCGTGCTCTGCCACGCCACCAGCACCTACCCGGCCAAGGCCGAGGAGCTCAACCTGCGGATGATCCACACCCTGCAGGCCGAGTACCCCAACGTCCCGATCGGCTACTCCGGCCACGAGACGGGCCTGCAGACCACGCTGGCCGCCGTCGCGCTGGGCGCCGCCTTCGTCGAGCGCCACATCACCCTGGACCGCGCGATGTGGGGCTCGGACCAGGCCGCCTCCGTCGAGCCGCAGGGCCTGCAGCGCCTGGTGCGCGACATCCGCACCATCGAGGAGTCCCTCGGCGACGGCGTGAAGAAGGTCTACGACAGCGAGATCGGGCCGATGAGGAAGCTGCGCCGGGTCAAGGGCGTCGTGGCCGAGGCCGAGGAGTCCGCCGCCGGCCGCGAGCCGGCAGCGGTCTGACGGGGACGACGGGCTGACGGGGCGATCACGGTGAGCGCAGGCGCAGTCCCCGGCGGGACCCCGGGAGGGGTCCCGCCGCAGCCGGCCCGGAGGACGGGCGCGGCCGAGACGCGTCGGGGGGCGCGTCCCGGCCGCTTCCCCCGGGGCCCCGAAGACCCCGGCCGCCCGGGGCGCGCCGGGCGCCGCTCGGGCACCCTCGCCTTCGTCGAGAGCCCGGTGCAGCTCCTCAACGTCCTGGAGTGGGCCCACACCGCGTACCGGGGGGCCCGCCCGGACGGCGCGGGGGAGGGGAGCGGCGACCTCACCGTCGTCGTCCTGCCGCCGCGGGAGGCCATGACGCGCGGTCAGCTGCGGCGGATGGCCGAGCTGGCGCGCGACGAGGGGATCGCGGTCCGCTGGGAGGAGGCGCGCGGCGGCGCGGGCGCGCCGCTGAGGACGGTCGCCTCCCTGCTGGGCCCGCTGCGCCGTGCCGAGCGCATCGTGGTGGGCGACCCGTTCTCGCGGTACGTGCAGCTGCTGCTCTCCCTCGCCCGCACCGGGGGAGACGCACCGGCCGCACCGGGGGGTGTGGTGGTGGTCGACGACGGGACGGCCACCATGGAGTTCGTCACCCAGCTCGCCCGCGGCGAGCGCCTGGTGCGCTGGCACCGCAAGGGGGCGGGGGGAGCGCGCGCCGCGCTCTTCGCGCCCGTCTCCGCCTCCGCCCGCCGCCGGATGACGCCGTCGGCACACCGGCGGGTCGAGGTGTTCAGCTCGATGCCGGTCGAGGCGCCCGAGCACGTGCCGGTCGTCCGCAACGACTTCGCCTGGACCCGCGCCCGCTTCGGCCCGCCCGCGCTCACCGGCGGCACCGATCTGGTGGGCACCTCGCTGGTCGAGACCGGTGTGGTGGACCCCGAGCGCTATCTGGAGGCCGTCGCCTCCCTGGCCCGGGCGCACGGCGCCACCCGCTACTTCGCCCACCGCCGCGAGAGCGCGCGGAAGCTGCACCGGATAGCCGCCGGGACGGGGCTGGAGATCGTACGGCCGGACCTCCCCCTGGAACTGGTCGCCCGCCGCGGCCCCATCGGCCGCACCATCCTGAGCTTCCCCTCCACCGTCGTCCACACCCTCCCGCTGGCCCTGGCCGGCACCGGGGTGACGGTGGCGGTCTGCGACGTGGACCCGGCCTGGCTGACGGAGGGGGCCTCGCCGCGCGCCCGGGGTTTCCTCTCCGGTGTCACCGGCACCGCGCGGGGGGTACGGCGGCTGCCGTCGGCCCCACCCGCCTCGTGATGCCGCTCCGTCCCACATACCGGAACGGGCCGGACCGGACGGAATCCGAGGTCATACCCATCCGCACCAGGCCGTATGCGACCGCCGATCCGTTTTTTCTCCCCTACGGAGGGTGAACTTTCACCGTTCTCTCTGCACACGGCTGTCACCTGGGCTTACCCTCGACAGGGTGAGCCAGTTGTTGTCGCCAGAGTCCAGTATCCGGACCACCGGTGAGACGCCGCTGCCCGGCGCCGTGCCGGAGGCCCTCCGTGCCGAGCTCATCGCCTTCCGCCGGGACCTGCACATGCACCCCGAGCTGGGCCATCAGGAGTTCCGGACCACCGCCGCCCTCAAGGAGCGGCTGGAGAAGGCCGGGCTCACCCCCCGGGTACTCCCCGGCGGCACCGGACTGATCTGCGACATCCACCCCGGCGGGGCCGACGACAAGCGCGGCGTGCGCCCGATGCTGGCGCTGCGCGCCGACATCGACGCGCTCCCCATCCCCGACACCAAGACCGTCCCGTACCGCTCGACGGTCCCGGACCGGGCGCACGCCTGCGGCCACGACGTGCACACCACCGCGGTGCTCGGCGCCGGCCTCGTCCTGGCCGGCCTGGCGCGCCGCGGCGGGCTGCCGCACTCGGTGCGGCTGCTGTTCCAGCCCGCCGAGGAGGTGCTGCCGGGCGGCGCGACCGACGCCATCGAGGCCGGGGTGCTGGAGGGGGTGGGCCGGATCGTCGCCGTCCACTGCGACCCCAAGGTCGAGGCCGGGCGCATCGGCCTGCGCGCGGGCCCCATCACCTCCGCCTGCGACCGGCTGGAGCTCTCCCTCGACGGTCCCGGCGGCCACACCGCGCGCCCGCACCTGACCACCGACCTGGTCACGGCGGCGGCCAAGATCGTCACCGAGGTCCCCGCGGTGCTCTCCCGCCGCGTGGACACCCGCGCCGGGCTCGCCCTGACCTGGGGGCGGCTGGAGGCGGGGCACGCCCCCAACGTCATCCCGCAGCACGCCGAGCTGTCCGGCACCATCCGCTGCCTGGACCTGCCCGCCTGGCGGATCGCACCCGACCTGGTGCACGCGGCGATCGACGAGGTCGCGACGCTGCACCGCGCCAAGTTCGAGCTCAACTACATCCGCGGCGTCCCCCCGGTGGTCAACGAGCGGACCACCGCCGAGCTGCTGCGCGACGCCATGATCTCCCGGCGCGGCCACGACTCGGTCGAGGACACCGAGCAGAGCCTGGGCGGCGAGGACTTCTCCTGGTACCTGGAGCACGTCCCCGGCGCGATGGCCCGCCTCGGAGTGCGCCCCCCGGGCGACCGCGCGCCGCGCGACCTGCACCAGGGCGACTTCGACGTCGACGAGAGCGCCATCGCCGCGGGCGTGGAGCTGTTCACGGCCGCCGCCCTGCTGGACGCCGAACGCGAGTAGGGCGCGGACGCCCGTGGCCGTGCGCCCGGGACCGTACGGCGGAGGCGGGACGGCCAAGGGCCGCCGCCCCGCGGGCGGTTGCCGGGCCCGGGCCGGGAGGGAGCCGGTGGTGTACTCCTCGACGGCCTCGGGGGTCTAGGTGGTGTGCTGCGCGACCTCTGCGATCGGGGTCTCGGCGGTGGTCTCGGCCACGGTTCTCCTCAGCTCTCTTCAGTCTTGGTTGTGGCCGGACTACTGCGCGACCTGGGTGATCTCGAACGGGACCGGCTGCTGGGCGGCGTGCGGGTG
>NZ_JBKJFM010000215.1:0-7834 GCF_046614825.1 Streptomyces nanhaiensis | reverse complement strand
CCCGCCACGGCGAGCAGCACCGCGTACGCGTCCTGGTCCAGCTCCCGTTCGGCCGCCGCCAGTACCTCGCGCTCCCCGTCGGACAGGTGGTCCGTGCGCGTCCGTCCGCCCACCAGCCGGGCCAGGGCGCCTCCCACGCCGCTCACCGGGCACCCGCCGTGGTGGTGGCGTTGGCGGTAGCGGCGGCGGCGGAGGCCGGGGCGTCCGAGTCGTTCCGGGCGTCCAGGGTGATGCGCACGGCCAGGGCGTGGCGGCACGGGCCGCGCCCGCCCCGGTAGCGGGCCCACCAGCGGCAGGTGCAGCTCAGCGCCCCGCCGCCGGACCGGACCCGGTGGTCGTGGTCGCCGGCGGCGACGGTGAAGACGCCGTCCGCCTCCGCGCGTACCGCACCGGCGGCCACCAGCTCGCGGGCGGCGCGCAGCCGGGGGTTGTGCCGCTCGGCGCGCCCGGCGTCGTAGGGCAGCTCGCGGTGGAAGTACGCCGCCTCGGCCGTGTCGTAGCCGATCCGCCCGGCGGTGCCCAGCACGGTCAGGGCGGCGCGCACCCGCTGCGGCGTCAGACCCGACTGCCGGGCCAGCTCCCCGACGTCCACGCGCGGCTCCCAGGCCAGCAGCACCGAGACCAGATCGGCGTCCTCGGCGGCCTCCTCACCGGACAGCGCCTCCAGCACCGCGCCCTCGCCCGAGAAGCCGCGCGCGGGGTCGGGGGAGAGGGTGAGGGTCAGCCGCATCCCCGGCAGCAGCAGCTCCCAGGCGGAGGCCGCCGCGCCGCTCGCGGTCGTCGCGGGCGGCCCGTACAGGCGCAGCCCGGTGGCGTGGCGCAGCACCCGCAGCAGGGCCGAGAGCCGGTCCGGACCGGGCAGGCAGACGGCGCCGGGCACGGGCCGGGTGGTCGGGCGCAGGGAACGCCCGGCCTGCACCACCCAGAGGGCGGACCCCGCACCCGAGCGGGCGCGCGGCAGGGAGCGCAGGAGGCGCACCGCCTCGGCGGCGGTGACCTCCGCGCGCAGGTCGAAGGCGGAGGCGATCACCTGGGTCTCGGCGAAGCCGCGCAGCCAGCGGTCCGGCAGCGGCACCTTCTTCTCCACCACCGGCCCGTCGAAGGTGGTCACCTCCAGCTCCTCAGGCCCCACCCGCAGATGGAGGGGGTCGGAGGGGCCCACCCGGACCAGCGCCTCACGCAGCGGGTTGTTGACGTCCACGTTGGTGGTGCCGTGGCCGATGTCGTCCCCGTCCAGGCCCTCGCCGAGGATGTCGAGGCGGGCGTAGACGCCGCAGCAGCCGGAGAACGACTCGAACCGCAGCCGGTCGCCGCTGCCCGTCACCACCGGGTCGAGGGATGCGGCCGCCAAGCGCTGGTGGTAGTGGGCCGAGGCCACGTCGGCGACGGACAGCAGCGCCGCGGCGGCGGCCTCGGGCGCGGTCACGAACCCGGAGAAGAACCGGGGATGAGCGCTCGCCCCGGCCGGTGTCGCCCCGCCGGAGGTCTCCAGCCCCAGCTCGGGCCCGCCCGCGCCGCCGCGCACGGCCGAAGGCCGGAGATAGGTGTACGTGTGCACCGCTGATGCCGTGGTCGTCATGGCACACGAACGTAGAGGCGACCTCTGACATTCAGTCCGAGAGGCTGTGGACCTCCGGTCAGCGGCCGGCGGCGTACGCCGTGAAGTCGGCCCACGCCTCCGGCGTGAACGTCAGCCGGGCTCCCCGTATGCGCTTGGAGTCGCGGACGTGGACCGTGCCGGGCGTGGCCGCGACCTCGACGCAGTCGGGGCCGTCGTTGGTGCTGTGGCTGCTCTTGGTCCACTTCAGCTCGGAGCCGTCTTCGGTCGAGGGCTTGAGGGTCATGTCATCTCTCCCAGCAGTTTCTCGATGAAGGCCAAAGACTCACTCGGTGTGAGCGCCTGAGCACGGATCATTCCATAGCGCATCTCAAGGATCTGGACCTCTTTGGGATCGGAGATGAAGCGGTTGGTGAGCTGAACTTCGTTCTGTGCGACCGATGTTCCGTCCCTGAGCTTGAGAACCCGGAGCGATCCGCCGAGCCCGGCGTGCCCTTCGCTCTCCGTGGGCATCACCTGGATCTTGACGTGGCGCAGCCTGCCGACCTTCAGCAAATGTTCGAGTTGGCGCCGCTGCACCATTCTTCCTCCGAGCGGGCGCCGGAGCGTGCTCTCTTCCTGGACAAAGGTCAGCAGAGGAGCGGGGCGTCGGTCGAAGACCTTCTGGCGGGCCAGCCGCGCGGCCACCAGCTGTTCGAGCTCGTCCTCCCCGAAAGGGGGGAGCCGCAGGCCGAACAACGCGCGTGCGTACTCCTCCGTCTGCAGCAGGCCATGTACGACGGTGTTGACGTACGCACCCAGCTCAACGGCCTCGGACTCGAGCTTGGCCAGATCGCGGACCTTCTTCGGGTAGCGGGCCTCCTCCACGTCCTTCTTCATCGCGGCGAGCTTGCCGTCCGCGCCCAGGATCCGGTCCGCCTTGGCCAGGAAATCCGGATGAGGCAGCCTTCTGGCGCGCTCGACGGCCGAGACCATGCCCAGGCTGTATCCGATGGCGTCGCCCAGTTCCTGCTGCGTCAGGCCCGCCCCCTCTCGCCACAGCTTGATCTGGCGGCAGGTGGCCCGGATCGCCGGGCCGTAGTCGTCCTCCCAGTCCTCCTCCCATGAAGCGCCGTCCGCGCCGTCCGTGGTGTGGTCCGAGCGGTCCCTGCCGCCGTTGTCCGTGCTCATGTGCACCATCCCCTCCGTCACGCCCGTGTCCAACGGGCCCGCCCCCGGCCCGTCACCCCGTACAGGCCGCACAGATCCGGCCCGCGATTCCACAGCGGCCGGTGTCCGGAACACCGCCGGAACACCGCCGGAACGCCGTCATCGACCACGGTAGTGACGTATCGGTCACTATGGGTGGCAGTAGTTCGAAAATCGCTCGAACGGGAAATTCCGCCTCACTCCGCCCTCGCCCGCGACACCCGCCGCGCATCGCCGGAACGCCGCCGGAGCGCCGCCGGAACGCCGCCGCGACGGTTCGCCGGAGCGAATCGTTCCGGTGTGCGGCACCCGCGCGAAGTGCGGGGATCGCCTGACAGCCATGTCGGCTTAACCGGCGATTCAAACTCGCTTGCGAGCATCGCGGAATGCAGCCCGTCGTGCCGAAGGCGTCGGCCCCGGGGCCACGCCCCGGGCCGCAGCTTCCCGACGCGCCGTTGCCTCTGGCGGCGCGGAACAATGGAGGAATGAGCCAGCCTGTCCAGCCTTCAGTCGGTTCCATCGCCGCCTCGCGCCCGCACGCCATGATCGCGCCGGGGCACGCGCTCGAGCCCGACCTCGACACCGACTCCGACGCCTACCGGGAGGGCGAGGGCCCCGGCGGGGCGGACGGGGAGCTGCCGCAGGGACGTTTCCTCGACCGGGAGCGCAGCTGGCTCGCCTTCAACGAGCGGGTGCTGGAGCTGGCCGAGGACCCCGCCACGCCGCTGCTGGAGCGGGCGAACTTCCTGGCCATCTTCGCCAGCAACCTCGACGAGTTCTTCATGGTGCGCGTCGCCGGCCTCAAGCGCCGCATCGCCACCGGGGTGGCCACCCGCTCCGCCTCCGGCCTCCAGCCGCGCGAGGTGCTGGAGCTGATCTGGAACCGCTCGCGCGAGCTCATGGCCCGGCACGCCGCCTGCTTCCAGCAGGACGTCCTGCCCGCCCTGGCCGACGAGGGCATCCACCTGGTGCGCTGGCCGGACCTCACGGAGAAGGAGCAGGCCCGCCTGTTCACCCTCTTCCGGCAGCAGATCTACCCCGTGCTGACCCCGCTGGCGGTGGACCCGGCGCACCCCTTCCCCTACATCTCCGGGCTGTCGCTGAACCTGGCCGTGGTGGTGCGCAACCCGGTCAGCGGGCACAACCACTTCGCGCGGGTGAAGGTGCCGCCGCTGCTGTCCCGCTTCCTGGAGGCCTCCCCGCAGCGCTACGTGCCCATCGAGGACGTGATCGCGGCCCACCTGGAGGAGCTGTTCCCCGGGATGGAGGTCCTCGCCCACCACATGTTCCGGGTCACCCGCAACGAGGACCTGGAGGTGGAGGAGGACGACGCCGAGAACCTGCTGATGGCGCTGGAGAAGGAGCTGATGCGGCGCCGCTTCGGTCCGCCGGTGCGCCTGGAGGTCGAGGAGTCCATCGACCCGTACGTGCTGGACCTGCTGGTGCGCGAGCTGAAGGTCAACGAGGCCGAGGTCTACCCGCTGCCCGGCCCGCTGGACCTCACCGGCCTGTTCGGGATCGCCGCGCTGGACAGGCCGGAGCTGAAGTACCGCAAGTTCGTCGCCGGCACCCACCGCGACCTGGCCGAGGTCGAGTCGGCCTCCGCGCCCGACGTCTTCGGGGCGCTGCGCGAGCGCGACGTGCTGCTGCACCACCCCTACGACTCCTTCTCCACCTCCGTACAGCGCTTCCTGGAGCAGGCCGCCGCCGACCCGGACGTACTGGCGATCAAGCAGACGCTGTACCGCACCTCCGGCGACTCCCCGATCGTGGACGCGCTGATAGACGCCGCCGAGTCCGGCAAGCAGGTGCTGGTGCTGGTGGAGATCAAGGCCCGCTTCGACGAGCAGGCCAACATCAAGTGGGCGCGGAAGCTGGAGGAGGCCGGCTGCCACGTCGTCTACGGCCTCGTCGGCCTCAAGACGCACTGCAAGCTGTCGCTGGTGGTGCGGCAGGAGGGCGAGACGCTGCGCCGCTACAGCCACGTCGGCACCGGCAACTACCACCCCAAGACCGCCCGCCTCTACGAGGACCTGGGCCTGCTGACGGCCGACCCGCAGGTCGGCGCCGATCTGTCCGACCTGTTCAACCGGCTGTCGGGCTACTCGCGCCGCACCACCTACCGCCGGCTGCTGGTCGCGCCCAGCTCGCTGCGCGACGGGCTGATACAGCGCGTCAACCGCGAGATAGCCCACCACCGGGCCGGGCGTCCGGCGTACGTGCGGATCAAGGTCAACTCGATCGTCGACGAGGCGCTCGTCGACGCCCTCTATCGCGCCTCCCGGGCCGGGGTGCCCGTCGACGTGTGGGTGCGCGGCATCTGCGCGGTACGGCCGGGGGTGGCGGGGCTGTCTGAGAACATCCGGGTGCGCAGCGTGCTGGGGCGCTTCCTGGAGCACTCCCGGGTCTTCGCCTTCGCGGGCGGGGGCGATCCGGAGGTGTGGATCGGCAGCGCCGACATGATGCACCGCAACCTCGACCGGCGCATCGAGGCGCTGGTACGGGTCACCGACCCCGGCCACCGGGCCGCCCTCGACCGGCTGCTGGAGACCGGCATGGCGGACACCACCGCCTCCTGGCACCTCGGCCCGGACGGCGAGTGGACGCGCCACGCGACCGACGCCGAGGGACGGCCCCTGAGGAACGTCCAGGAAATGCTCATCGACGCCCGGAGGCGCCGACGTGGTCCAGCCACATGACCTGCCCCTCGGTACGGCGGACGGGGGAGAGGAGCCGTATCCGGAGAAGTCCCCGGAGGCCCGCGAGGGTCCCTGCGGGCTCCATACGGATCTGGGGGAGGCCACGGCGGGCGAGGTGCTGGCCGAGTACCTCCACCGGCAGGCCACCGGTTTCCTGCGCAGCCTGCGGCTGCACGAGGAGAGCGCGGGCAGCGCCGAGTCGGCGGTCGTCGCGGCCGAGGCCGTGCGGACGATGCGCCGCTGCGCCCGCCGCGCCGGCGCGGCACTGCGGGTCTACCGGCCGCTGACCGACACCGCCCGGGCCGACCAGCTCTGCTCCGAGCTGGCCTGGCTGTCGGGCGTGCTGGGGCGGGAGCGGGCTTACGAGACGCGGCTGGACCGGCTGCTGGGGGCGCTGCACCGGCTGTCGTCGGTGCCCGCGGGGGCCGACGGTTCGACGGACGGTTCGGCCGACGGTTCGCCGGACGGCGGGGCCTCCGGCCGGCCCGGCCCGCCCGCCCAGCGGGGCTCCGCCTCGCCCGGCGGCGGCCTGGGTATCGGCGCCGCCCGCGCCGGGGCGCTGCTGGAGCGGCAGCTCACCCTCGCCCGGACCCGCGCCCACTCCGCCGCCCTCCGGACGCTCGGCTCGGCCCGCTTCCACGCCGTGGCCGACGCGGTCGCCGTCCTGGCCTCCGAGGCGCCGCTGGCGGGCGAGGCCGCCTCCCGCCCGGCCGTACGCGTGCTGCCGCCGCTGGCCGAACTGGCCCACCGGCGGGCGGCCGAGGCGGTGGAGGCGCTGCCGCTGACCAGGGCCCGCCAGTCGTACAACGGCGAGGCGTTCGCACACACCCTCGTCGTGGACGGCGAGCTGGACGCCGCCTGGAACCAGGTGCGGCTGCTGGTGCGGCTGCGCAGGTACGCCCATGAGGTGCTGGGCGCCGACGATCCGGCGCTGACCGCCGCGAGCCGGGCGCTGGACCGGCACCGGGACGCCGCCGAGGCGGCCTCCGCCGCGGCCGCCGCCGCCCGCACCCCGCGTATCGCCCCCGCCACCGCCTACGCGCTCGGGGTGCTCCACGCCGACCAGCGGCACGAGGTGGAGGCGGCGAGGTTCAGCTTCGGACGGCTGTGGCGCCCGGTGGCCCCGGCCCAGCAGACCCGGCCGGCCGGAGCGGACCGGTCGGCGCAGGAGCAGGCGCAGGCGCCCGGGGCGGACGCGGCCCCGGTGGCCTTCGGAGCGGAGTGGGGCCGCTGATGGGCGGTCCGGGCTCCGGCCGCGCACCCGGCTCCGGCCCCCGTTCCGGATCCGGTCCCCGTTCCGGTTCGGGCCCCCGCACGATCCGCGCGGCGGGCTGCGTGCTGTGGCGCCGTACGCGCTCCGGCGCGGGGGCGGGCGAAGGGGCGCCCGCCGGGAGCGCGGGCATCGAGATCGCGCTCGTCCACCGCCCCAAGTGGGACGACTGGTCGCACCCCAAGGGCAAGCTCAAGCCGGGCGAGGCGGCCCTGCCCGCGGCGGTGCGCGAGGTGCGCGAGGAGACCGGCATGTCCTGCACCCCGGGCGCGGTGCTGCCCACCATGCGCTACGAGACCGGCGGCCGGACCAAGGAGGTCCGCTACTGGGCCGCCGAGGCGACCGGCGGGGCCTTCACGCCCGGCGACGAGGTGGACCGGCTGCTGTGGCTGGCCCCTCGGGAGGCCCGGCGGCAGCTCACCCAGGAGCAGGACCGGCTGCTCGTCGACGCCCTGCTGGCGGCCCTCCACCTCGACTGAGAGCCCCGGCCGTCTGACCCCGTACCGCGCCGCACGGGCGCGGTACGGGGTCAGACGGCCGTGAGACCGCCGAGCACGTTCTCCACGGTGCCGTCGAAGACCGCGTCGGCGTCGGCGGTGGGGAACGGCCGCTGCCCGAGCGCCTCCAGAGCCACCTGCCCCTGCAGCATCCCCCAGGCGACCACGGCGGCGTACAGGGCGCCGTCCTCGAAGTCCGCCGCCGGCCGTCCGGTGGCGTCGGCCGCCAGGCGCCGGTAGACGGCCAGTTCCGCCGCGGCGGAGGCGGGCGGGGCGGGGTGGCCGGCGCGGGTCAGCAGCGGGCCGGCCGCACGCAGGAGGGTGGTGATGAACGACTGCCGGACTCCCGGTGCGTCGCCGTCCTGCCCCTGGTCGTCCGCCCGTCCCCCCGCTTGATCCGCCGCTTGGTCCGCCACCTGATCCGCCGCCCGGTGGGGCGGACGGGCGTTGGGCACGGCGAGGAGCAGGGCGAACTCGGCCGGGTGCGCCAGGCTCCACTCCCGGTAGGCGGCGGCCAGTGCGCGCAGGGCGCGCGGGCCCGGAGGCAGCGGCCCGGCCGCCTCGGTCAGCCGGGCCAGCAGATCGGCGTACAGGTCCCCGGCCACGGCGCTCAGGAGTTCCT
>NZ_JBKJFM010000214.1:0-7959 GCF_046614825.1 Streptomyces nanhaiensis | reverse complement strand
CCGTCACGTCCGCGCACTGCTGGAGGCGGACGCCGGGCGGCTGCAGAGCGTCATCGCCGAGCGCAGTCTGTGGGGACGTGACGGCGGGGTGCCGGTGCTCGCCTGCGCGCTGGACTACAGCGGCCTGGTGGGCGGCCCGCCGGCCGGTACGGAGGGGGCCGACCGCCGCGAGGCGGTGCTGTCGGCGCTCTCGGGCTGGCTGCTGGCGGTGGAGGCCGACGCGGACGAGTGGCCGGCCGAGCGGCTGGACCTGCTGCACGGCGTCACCCGGCTGGTCCGGGCCGAGCGCGAACGGCGGGACGCCGCCCGCTCGGTGGGGCGCCGCCTGGCCCGGGAGGTGCTGGAGCTGCTCCGCGCCGACGCGCCGTCGGCCGAGGTCGCCGCACGGCTGCGGGTGACGGCCGCCGCGCTGCTGCCCGGGGCCGGGGCCGCGCCCCTGTGGCAGGTGGTCGTCGCACGGCTGGACTGGGAGGGCGGCCCCGGCCTGCCCGAGGACGAGCGGGCCCGGGCCGCCGGGGCCCTGCTGGAGGAGGCGCTGGCCGGTCCGGACGGCGGCGGGGAAACGGCGGAGGGGGTCGCGGTGGTGCCGGCCGGCGGGGAGGCCGTCGCGCTCGTCCCGCTTCCCGCGGCTCCCGGGCAGGAGACCGCCGGTGAGGAGACCGCCGAGGAGAAGGCCACCGCCGGGAAGGCCGGCGAGGAAGCGACCGGTGAGGCGGCCGGGCCGCCCGCCGGGGCCGAGGGCGCCTTCGCCGCCGCCGCGCTGCTCGACTGCCTGCGGGCCCCGCTGGAGCACGGCCTGGACGGCCTCGGCGGGCCCGACGGACGGCTGACCCTGGGGGTCAGCGCCGCCGTCCACTCCCCCGAGGGCCTGCGCGGGGCCCTGGAGGAGGCCCGCCACGCCCGGCGCGTGGCCGCCGCCCGGCCGGGGCGGGTCTGCGCGGCCGGACACGAGGAACTGGCCTCGCACGTCCTGCTGCTGCCCTTCGTGCCCGACGACGTGCGCCGCGCCTTCACCGCCCGGCTGCTGGACCCGCTGTACGAGTACGACCGGCGCCACCGCGCCGAGCTGGTGCCCACCCTGGAGGCGTTCCTCGCCTCCGACGGCTCCTGGACGCGCTGCGCCGCCCATCTCCATCTGCACGTCAACACCCTGCGCTACCGGGTGGGCCGCATCGAGCGGCTCACCGGCCGCGACCTGTCCCGGCTGGAGGACAAGGTGGACTTCTTCCTGGCCCTGCGCATGCGCTGAGGCCCCCGGCCGGTCCCCGCCGGCCGCCCGCTCCCGTCCCGCCCCGTCCCACTCCGCCCCACTCTGCCCGCGGCGGGGCCGCCCTACGCTGGAAGGGTGTACGCGCGCAGGCGGCGCCGCTACTTCGCGCTGATGGGTCTGTGCCTGGCCCTCTTCGTCGGCGCGTGGGCCTTCGTGCGCCTGTGGTCGGTCCCGCTGGCGATCGCGATGTGTCTGGTGGCCATGGTCATCCCGCCGGTCGCGGCGGTCGTCGCCAACCGGCGCGAGCCGGACGACCGCTGGTGGGACGAATGACTCCGGCAGTCGGCCCAGCACGCCGTCCGGGGCGTGTCAAGAGCTGACCAAGATTGTGAAACCGTTCACACTTACCCCTTGGCGGGGCCCCGGTGTTCGTGCTGGGATTCGCTCACATCCGGCTCGACGGCGCGCTTGGTTGGGGAGGGCACTGTGGCGGAGACCGCCATGTCACGTTCGGTACGGCTGGAGGGTGCGGGATCGGGCGCCGGGTCGGGCGCGGACGCGGGGGGCGGTCCTCTCGACCACGCGGTGTGGCGGCTGAGGTCGCGCGGCTGCTGGGAGGACGCGGCGGCCCTGCTGGAGCCGGGGGTGGCGCGGGACGACGCCGGGGCCGCGCTGCGCCGGGCGGGGCTGCTGGTGGAGCGCTGCATGTTCACCGCCGACGGCTGGGAGCGCGCCGAGGAGGCGCTGCGGGTGGCCGAGGCCCTGGCCGCCACGGACGAGGAGCGGGGAGCCGCCGCCTGCGAGCGCGGCCATCTGGCCTATGCGGCGACGGTGCTGGCCGTACGCGACCGGGCCGACGAGGCCCGTGCCGCGCTGGGGCGGGCCGCCGCGCTCCTGCCGCCCGACTCCCCCCGGCGGGCGATGCTGGACTTCCGGCGCGGCCTGATGACCGAGCACTTCGGCGACAGCCCCCAGGCGGCGCGGGCGGCGTACCGCCGGGCGCACGCCGCCGCCACCGCCCAGGAGGACGCGCTGCTGTGCTCCTTCACCTGGCGGCACCTGGCCGGGCTGGCCCTGCGCGGCGGGGAGCTGGCCGAGGCGCGGCACGGCTTCGCCGAGTCGCTGCGGCTGCGCGAGGAGCTGGGTTACCTGGTGGGCATGGCGCCGGCCCTGGTTGCTCTGGCGGACGTCCAGCCGGAGCCGGAGGCGGAACGGCTGCGGGCCGAGGCACGGCGGCTGTTCCGCCTGCTGGGCGGGGTGCCGAGCTGGCTGGCCGGCCGGCTGGCTGAGGAGGGCGGGGAGCCGTCCCCGGCGCCGGGACCGGCTCCTGCGGGGGACTCGGCGGAGTGACGCGCGCCACTCGTGCGGGAGGGCGCTGCCCGGCACCGATCACGTGAGCTAAGGTAAGCCTTACCTGTTATAGCCGTCGATTCGGTGGTACCCGCATGGCCATGTGCACCCTCGCCCCCGCGCCCGAGGCCCCCAAGGCGCCCACCGCGCCCTCGCCGCTGGCCGCGGCCTACGACCGCCTGGCCGAGGTCCTCCCCAGCCTGCGGGTCACCGAGGTGCGGGGGACCGGCGACCTGCCGCGCGGCGGCGGCTGGGTGCGTTCGGCGGAACTGGCCGAGGGCGGCGCCGTCCTGGACGCCTTCCTGGCCTGGGACGACGAGCAGGTGCGGCGCGACTACGGGCAGCGGGCCCGGCCCGACGTGGTCGCCGGCTTCGGCCTGCACCGCTACGCCTGGTCGGTCTGCCTGCTGATGACCCTCCCCTGGTTCCTGCACCGCCGGGTGCCGCGCGTCCCGGTGGGCTCGGTGGCCTACGACCGCGCCTCGGGCCGGCTGGCGGTGCACGCCGCGGAGTTCTCCTGCCTGCCCGGCGATCCGGCCGCCGCCCTGCCCGGGGCCCGGGTCGTCCAGGGCGAGGAGGCGCTGCGGGCGGCCGTGCGGGAGGCGGTGGCCGAGCACCTCGGCCCCGTCCTGGAGGCGTTCGGGCCGCGGATGCGCCGCGGACCGCGCGCGCTGTGGGGCATGGCGACGGACGAGATCACCGAGGGCCTGTGGTACGTCGGCCACCTGCTGGGCGAGGAGCGGCGCGCGATGGCCGAGGCGGAGCTGCTGCTGCCGGGCTCGGTCGCCCCGTTCCCGCGGGGCGCCGCCTTCCGGGAGCTGTCCGGGCCGGACGGCGAGAGGTACCCCACCCGGGACCGGGCGAGCTGCTGCATGTTCTACACGCTGCGCCCACAGGACACCTGCGTCACCTGTCCGCGCACGTGCGACGCCGACCGGGTGGAGCGGCTGAGCGCCGCGCGCGCCTGATCCGCCGTCCGCCCCCGGCCCCCGGCCGGGGCGGGGCGGGGCCTTCGCACGGGCCGGGCGGGGACGGACGGGCCGGTCGGGACGAACTTCCCCGGAGGTTCGATCGTCTGACCGGTTATCGGCGGTGATTGCGGCTCGCTACACTCCTGTTCGCACGTTCTGGCCACCATCGGCGGTTTTCAGGCTCAAAGGGCCTGCCACACAATCTTTTTTCCGCCAGGATGCTGCGGGTCAACGAAGCCAACGCGAGCACGGCGGGGCCGTCTTCACGGCATGCCGCCAGGCAAGGGACACCCCCGGATGAGACTGACGGACATATCGATGAACTGGGTGCTGGCGGGTGCCGTACTGCTCGTCGGCGCCCTGGTCGCGGTCGTGTTGATGGGCCGTGGAAAAGGCCGCCACAGGACCGAGGAAGACCAGAACACGGACTCCTGGGAGCGGATGGAGGAGCGCCGCCGCCGCAAGGAGACGGTCTACGCCATCGCCTCCTACGTCCTGCTCTTCTGCTGCGCCGGCGTCGCCGCCGCGCTCTCCTTCCACGGCCTGGTCGGCTTCGGACGGGAGAACCTGGGACTGTCGGGCGGCTGGGAGTTCCTGGTCCCCTTCGGCCTGGACGGCGCCGCGATGTTCTCCGCCGTCATCGCCGTGCGCGAGGCCAGCCACGGTGACGCCTCCCTCGGCTCGCGGCTGCTGGTGTGGCTCTTCGCGGGCGCCGCGGCGTGGTTCAACTGGGTGCACGCCCCGCGCGGCGACGAGCACGCCGGCGCCCCGCAGTTCTTCGCGGGCATGTCGATCGCTGCGGCCATCCTCTTCGACCGGGCGCTCAAGCAGACCCGGCGCGCCGCCCTGCGCGAGCAGGGCCTGGTGCCGCGTCCGCTGCCGCAGATCCGGGTGGTGCGCTGGCTGCGCGCACCGCGCGAGACCTATGCCGCCTGGTCGCTGATGCTGCTGGAGGGCGTGCGGACGCTGGACGAGGCGGTCGACGAGGTCCGCGAGGACCGCCGCCGCAAGGAGGAGGAGCGCGCCCGCAAGCGCGAGCAGCGGAAGCTGGAGCGGGCCCGGCTGCGGGCGATCAGCCGGCTGGGCCGCGGCGCCGACGCGCAGCAGGTGGAGCTGGAGGTCAGCGCGGGCTCCCCGCAGCCGGCCCGGCCGCGCGCCGCGCTCCGGGCCGGCTCGGACGACGCCGCGGGCGGTGGCGCGCTGGGAGCGGACGGGCTGCGCAAGGTGGACCCGCCCCGCCCGGCGGACCCGTTCGGCTCCGACGAGAGCCTGACCAGTCCCCGGCTGGACTCGCTGGAGGCCAAACTCGCCGCCATCGAGAAGCAGTTCGGCTGATCCTCACGGCTCCTCACGGTTCTCCCCGCGGCCGCCGCGGCCGGTGCCCACCGACCGCGGCGGCCGTACCGTTGCACCGGCGCGCACCGGCGACCACCGGCGGTTCTCACGGCACGGAGGCCCGCGGTACGGCGGCTCGCAGCGCCCTCACGGCGCCCTCACAGCACCCCTTCGAGGGTCAGCAGCAGCTTCTTGCGCTCCAGGCCGCCCGCGTACCCCGTCAGCGATCCGCTCGCGCCGATGACGCGGTGGCAGGGGCGCACCACCGTCAGCGGGTTGGCGCCGACCGCTCCCCCGACGGCCCGTACCGAGCGCGGCTCCAGGCCCGCCATGGCGGCCAGTTCGCCGTAGGTGACGGTGGCGCCGTAGGGGATGCGCTCAAGGGCGGCCCAGACCCGCTCGCGGAAGTCCGACCCCCCGGTGGCCAGGTCGATGTCGAACTCCCTCAGCTCCCCGGCGAAGTAGGCGCCGAACTGCCGCACCACGTCGGCGAAGGCCGCGTCGTCGCGCCGCCAGCCGGGCAGCACGCGGGCGCCGCCCTTCTGACCGGGCACGCTGACCGAGGCCAGTACGCCGGGCTCGGGCCCGGCGATCAGCAGCTCGCCCAGCGGGCTGGGGCAGGTGGTGTAGAGGGTGCTCATCGCTTCTCCGCGGTCTCGGTTCGGGACGGGGTGAGGGTGGCGTTCCACAGGTGGTGCAGGGCGTAGGAGCGCCAGGGGCGCCAGCGTTCGGCGTCCGGCGCGCGGGCCCCGATCCGCTCCAGCCCGTGCCGCACCCCCGCGTCGCCGGGCAGGAAGACGTCGGGGTCGCCCAGCGCGCGCATCCGGACGTAGCCGGCCGTCCACGGGCCGATGCCGGGCAGGGCGAGCAGGGCCCGTTCGGCCTCGTCCCGGTCGGCGCCGGGGTCGAGGACGAGGGCGCCGTCGGCGAGGGCGGCCGCCACGGCGCGCACCGCGCGGCGGCGGGAGCCGGGCATCCGCAACTCCTCCAGGGGCGCCCCGGCGAGGGTCCCGGGGTCGGGGAAGAGGTGGGTGAGGCGGCCGTCGGGGGCGGGCAGCGGTTTGCCGTACGCCGCCACGAGCGCGCCCGCAAGCGTACGGGCCGCGCCCACGGTGACCTGCTGGCCGAGTACTGCGCGCACCGCCGCCTCGTGCGGGTCGGACGCGCCCGGCGAGCGCAGCCCCGGCAGCCGGTGGACCAGGGGCCCGATCAGCGGGTCGCGGCCCAGGCGGTCGGCGACGGCGTACGGGTCGGCGTCCAGGTCGAACAGCCGCCGCATCCGCTGCACGGCGGTGGTCAGGTCCCGCAGGTCTGTCAGGTGCAGCCGGCACGGCAGCCAGCCGCCCGGGCCGCCACCCGCCTCGTCCGCCCTCTCGCGGACCTCCGCGACGCCGTGGCCGTGGGGCAGGGCGAGGGTGCGCCGGTAGGTGCGGGCGCCGGCCTCTCCGGTGACCTCCTCGACGCCGGGGACGGCCCGCCGCCGCAGGAAGCCGAAGATCTCCGCGGCCGCGTACGGGCCCCGGTGGGCCAGCCGCAGCGCCACTCCCCCGCCCTCGGCGGCCTCCCGGGCCGCCGCCCTGGCGCGGCCGCGGGCGCGCAGTTCGCGCGGGGTGCAGGCGTGGGCCTCGCGGATGGTGTCGTTGAACTGCCGCACGCTGGCGAAGCCGGAGGCGAAGGCGATCTCGGTGACCGGCAGCGCGGTGGTCTGGAGCAGCACCCTGGCGGTGTGCGTCCGCTGGGCGCGGGCCAGGGCCACGGGGCCGGCGCCGAGGTCCGCGGTGAGCCGGCGGTGTATCTGGCGGGCGCTGTAGCCCAGCCGCCGGGCGAGTCCCTCGACGCCCTCGCGGTCCACGACCCCGTCGGCGATCATCCGCATCGCACGGCCGGTGAGGTCGGCCCGCGCGTTCCACTCGGCCGAACCCGGTACGGCGTCGGGCCGGCAGCGGCGGCACGCCCGCAGGCCCGCCCGCTGGGCGGCGGCGGCCGAGGGGAAGAACCGCACGTTGCCCCGTTTGGGAGTGACCGCCGGGCAGCTCGGGCGGCAGTAGATGCCGGTGGTGAGCACGCCGGTGAAGAACACGCCGTCGAACCGCTCGTCGCGGCTGCGGACCGCCTCGTACCTGGCCTCGTCGTCCATCACGCGATCCAGTGTGCGCCGCGCGGCGGGCCGCCACTGGCGGAAATCGGACGCGGTGGTGACGGTCCGCCCGCCCTCCCCAGGAGGGAATTGCAAGGAAAGCGTTGCAAAGGAATCTTTGCATTGCTGCGGTCACCGTATGACGGACGCCCGGCGCCCCATCCGCTCGCTCGATCCGCGCTCCCCGCGCGCTCTCGCCCACCCCCTGCGCATCCGCATCCTCGACGCCCTGCAGGAGTACGGCCCCGCCACCGCCTCCCGGCTGGCCGACCGGCTCGACGAGTCCAGCGGGGCCACCGGCTACCACCTGCGGCAGCTCGCCGCACACGGCTTCGTCGAGGAGGACACCGCGCGTGAGCGCTGGTGGCGGGCCGCGCAACGGGGCATGCGGCTGGACGGCATCGGGGAGATCGACCGGCACCCCGACCCCGAGGTGCGGGGCGCGCTGTCCCTGCTGATGCACGAGACCGCCACCCGTCACGCCCGCGAGCTGAACACCTGGCTGGGCACGATGCGGGACTGGCCCGAGGAGTGGCGCGAGTCATCCGACCTCAGCGGCTTCACCCTGCGGCTCACCCCCGAGCTGGCGGGCGAACTCAACGCCAGGCTCCACGAACTGGTCGAGAGCTACCGGGAGAGGGCCGCCGGCGACGAGCGGGCCGAGCGCGTCCGCGTCCATCTGCACTCCTTCCCCCGCGCCGAGGACTGACCGAACCGCCGGCTGCGCCGGCCCGAACCCCGGAGGCATCCGTGCACCCTCCGCACCCCGAGATCCGCCTCCGCCTCGCCCGGGACCGCGCCGCCGCGTTACGGCGCGAGGCGGACGGCCGGCGCCTGGCGCGCTCCGTCCGGCGTACGGCGCCGCCTCCACGCAGGGCCGGTGCGGTGCGCCGCCGGGTCGGCTGGGCCCTGGTGGAGGCGGGGCTGCGCAGCGGCTCACTGGTCACCGCGCGGCG
>NZ_JBKJFM010000213.1:0-8037 GCF_046614825.1 Streptomyces nanhaiensis | reverse complement strand
CGGCGGCCGCCCGCGCCCGCGGGAAGTGAGCGGGGCCCGGCCCCGGAGCACCGGGGCCGGGCCGTGGCCGGGCGGCCGTGAGCCGCGCCCGATCGAGCGTCCGGTCCGCACCTGAACCGCGTCCGAACCGCGTCCGAACCGCGTTTGGACCGCGTTTGGACCGCGCCCGGACAGGACCGCGGACCACGCGCCGCGAGCCGGCACGGGGGCCGGGCCGGAACCCGCCGGGGCTCCGGCCCGGCCCCCGTGGACCCGTGCCGGCTAGCCCAGATACCTGCGGAGCCCCAGCCGCCCCCACAGCAGGCTCGCACCGAACGACACCGCGACCGTGGCGGCCAGCAGCACCACGAACAGCGGTCCCGCCACCGCGCCCGGCACGTCCGCGGAGACCAGCGGCTCCACGATCGCCGAGATCACCATCACATGCACCATGTAGGCGCCCAGCGCGGCCCCCGCCAGCTTCGACAGCAGCGGGACCCAGCGCTCCGGCACCCGCACCCGGGTCACCATGAGCAGCACGCAGCCGGTCATCACGGCGACCAGGAGGTGCGCGTTGGGGATCACGTAGTGGACGTGGGTGTGGTACCAGAGCACCCCGGCCGCCGTCAGCGCCATCGGCGCCGCCCACACCCACCGCCGTCCCGCCAGGCGGCCCAGGGCCCCGGCCGGCAGGGCGAACAGCATCGCGCCGCCCAGCGCGTACGCCACCTGGTAGACGCCGAAACCCCAGCCGAAGCGCGGCAGGTCCCAGCCGGTCCACCGCTCCAGGTCCCCCATGAGGGAGGGTGCCGACGCGAGCACCAGCAGCACCGCGCCCAGGCCCCACGGCCGCTTCCCGGCCCGTACGAGCACCACGAAGGCCAGGGCGGCGATCAGCGGGATGTAGGCGTACATGAACCACAGGTGGTACGCGGGCCGCACCGACCCGAACAGGCCCTCCAGCGCGAGCCGCGACACCGGCCCGTCGTTGGTGCCCCACGCCCGGCCCCACAGCAGGTAGAGGGCCGTCCAGACGAACAGCGGCACGGAGTTGCGCACGATCCGCTGCCACATGCGGCGGCTGTCGCGCGGCGGTGCGCCGACCAGCACCGCCCACCCGGCGATGGCGAAGTACATCGGCACCGCGAACGGGTTGAGCGCCTCCACGACGTGCCCGGTCCAGTAGGCGCCGGGCCCGTTCGCCTCCTGCCGGTCGACCGCGGCGATGAACACGCCGCCGATGTGGCCCAGCATCACCGCGACCGAGCAGATCAGCCGCATCAGGTCGATGTCGTGCCGGTGCTCGCGGGGCGCGTGCGCCGTCGCCGAGACGGGGGCGGAGACGGGGGCGGGCGCGGAGGAGGACGGGTGGGCGGCGGGCGCCGGGACTCCGGGGAGGGGCGCGTCCCGCACGTGGTCGCTCTGCCCGGAGCCCGCGCCGGCGTCGGGGCCGCGCTCCGGGGTCTGCACGGCTGTTTCGTTGGACACGGAGGCCACTCTCGGGCACCCGGGTGTACGGAGCGGTAACGACGGGCGAACACTGCCGGAGCCGCCCCCGCCCCGCCCCGGGCCGCACCCCGTCCCGCCCGCCCGCGCCGGAGCCGGGCGGCCGGCGCATCCCCGCGGCCGTCGGCTCGTTTGCCGAAACAGTGCCGAAACGGTGGTGGGAGTCACGCCGACTGCCTAGCATCGATCATCGCCGGGACGGCATTGCACAGGTGTTCCCCAGCACCGTCCACACCACCCGTTCCACAGCCGCACTCAGGAGGCTCAATGTTCCGCCGCAGGACCTCGCTCTCCCTCTCAGCCGCGGCGGCGGTGCTCGTCGCGGCGCCGCTGCTGACCGCGTGCGGCAGCGAAGCCCACCCGGGCGCGGCGGCCGTCGTCGGCGGTGAGCGGATCACGATGGAGCAGGTGCAGTCGCAGGTGCGGGCCGTACGGGCCGCGCAGAACGAGTCGGACCGCAGCGCCGAGCTGGTCAGGAACACCGAGCAGCTCACCCGCGGCACGGTCGGCTCCCTGGTCTTCGAGCGGGTGCTGGAGCGGGCCGCCGGGGACGCCGGGGTGACGGTCAGCCGCGGCGAGGTCCAGCGGGCGCGCGAGGAGGCCGAGCGCAACGTGGGCGGCCCCGAGGCGCTGGAGGCGATGATGCTCCAGCAGCGGGCCGTGGCGCCCGACGAGATCGACCGGGCGGTGCGCTCCCAGCTGATGGTCCAGAAGCTGGCGGAGAAGCTGGGCGCCAACCTCCAGACCCCGCAGGGCCAGCAGGAGATCACACAGGCGCTGGCGGAGGCCTCCGAGGAGCTGGACGTGACCGTCAACCCGCGCTTCGGCGCCTGGGACGACAAGCAGATCACCCTGACCGACACCAAGGAGCCGTGGATCAGGAACGTCTCCAGCCCGGACCCGCAGCAGCCCGCCTGACGGCCGGTCCCCGGCCGGCCCGCCGGTCCTCGCCGACGATTCCGCCACTGTTCACCCGGAAGCCGACGCGGCGTCACGCACGCCGCGCGGCGGTCGGGCACTGTTCGGCCTCCCGCCGCCGAACAGTGGAGAGACATGAGGACGAAGAGGCCCGGGGCCGCGCCGCGGGCGTGGCCGGGGATCCCGCGCCTGCGGCCGGGCGCCGCGCGCGAGGCCGAGGCGCGCGCCGCGCTCACCGGATGCGTCCGCGCCTGCGCGGACCGGCTCGCCGAACTCACCGGGCCGTCCGCCCGGCCGTCCACCGGGCCGGGCGGACGGCCGGACGCGGGGCGCGTCCGCCTGGTCGCCGCGCTCGGCGCCCTGATCGCCGCGCACACCGTCCGCGGCGCGGCCGCCGGGCGCTCCTCCGGCCCGGTGGCGGACAAGGAGTGCTTCGACACCCTGCTGCGCGCCGGTGACGCGGCCCTCGACGCGGCGGGGTGCCCGGCGGGGGACACGACCGGGCACACCTCCGGGCGCGCAGCGGCGGACGCCCGCGACCTCCGGCTCGCCCTCCTCCTGGCCGACACCGCCCTGACCGTCCGCCGCAACTCCAGGGCCGCCTGGCTGCTGCGCGCCCGCGCCCTGGAGGGGCTGGGACGCGGCGCCGATTCCGCCGAGGCGTACGAACGCCACCTGGCCCTCTCCGGGCCCGGCCCGGGCGCCCGTGCCGCCGCCGCCCGCCTGGCCGCGCTCACCGAGCGGCGGGAGTGCCTGGCCGGCGCCCTGCGGCTGTTCCCCGCCGACGACTGCCCCGAGGCCCGCGCCTTCGCCGAGGCGGCCGGAGGCGGCCTGCCGGCGTCCGGGGTCCGCGCCGCCTTCACCGCCTACATGGACCACCGTCTGCGCGAGCGCGGCGCGGCCGACCCCGCCGTAAGGGACCTCGCCGCGCTGTACGCCGCGTACTGCCGGCTGGCCGAGCGGGACCGGATGCCCGACCCCCTCCTCGGCGGCGGGAGCGGCAGGGGCGAGGGCGGGGGCGACGGGGAGCCGCTCGCGGTCGGCGACCTGCGCAACGCCGTGGCGGGCCGGACGGTGTGCCTGGTGGCGAACACCCCGCGGCTCGCCGACCACGTGCCGGACGCCGGGATCGACGCCTACGACCTCGTCGTCCGCTGCGACGCCTTCCCCCTGGACGTCCCCGGAGCGGGGGAGCGCACCGACATCCACGCCCTCTCCCACCGCACCACCGCGCGCCTGGACCACCGGGTCGGCATCCGGCTGGTGTTCGGCGACCCGGCCGAGGAGTGGCTGCGCGCGGTACGGCGGCTGGTCCCCGGCGCGCAGCGCCGCGTCGGCGACGCCTCGCTCCGCCACCCGGTGACCGATCCGGCGCTGATCGGCGAGAGCGCCGCGGACCCCGGCCCGACCACCGCCTTCACGATGCTGCGACTGCTGGACTTCCTCGGCGTCTGCCGGGCCGTGGACCTGATCGGCTTCGACCTGCCGGGCCCCGGCCGGCTGCACCCCGCCGAACGCGCCTGGGCCGAGGCCCGGGCCGAGGACAGCACCCCCACGAGGATCTCCCTGCGATGACCGCCTCCCCCGCACCCTCGCCCGCCACCGGTACCGAAGCAGGCACCGCCGACGCCACCGACACCGCCGCCCTGACCGGCAGGCGCCGTATCGCCTTCGCCTGCCACGCCGACGAGGACACCCTCCCCGGCCTGCTGACCCTGCTGCGCAGCCTGGCGCTGACCAACCCCCGCGTCTGCGAGGACTTCCTCCTCCTCCACCCCGGACTGCCCGACTCCGCCCTGGACGCCGCCCGGCGCCTGCACCCCCGGATCACCGCCCGCAGGACGCGGCACGGGCGCTGGGAGGCGCTGCGGGCGCACGAGTACGACACCGTGATCGTGCTGGGCCCGGACATGGTGGTGCTGGGCGACATCGGCCCCCTGCTGCGGCTGCGCCACGGCGTGGGCGCGGTCCCGCAGCTCCCCATGCCCTCCGGCGAGCCCCGCGTGCAGGCGGACGAGGGCCTGCTGGTCCTCCAGCGGGAGTGGCTCGCCGACTCCACCCGCGCCCTGCTGACCGGCGACGGCGTACCCGGGTGCGTCGTGCCCCTCGACGGCCGCCACGACCTCCCCGTCCGCCGCCTGCACGGCGGCCTGCCCGTCCCCGGGGACACGGTGATCCTGCGGTTCGGCGGCGCGGAAGGCACCGGCACCGGACACCGCACCGGCACCGGACACGGGGATGAGTACGCCCCCGCCGAGCGGGCCCGCGCCCGCCACGAGATGGCCGACGACGACTTCCGCACCGCCTACTGCTCCCTCCCCGGCCCCAAGCACCCCGCCCTCCTCACCCATCTCGCCCGCCCCCTGCTGGAGCGCGGCGCCACCGTCGACCTGGCCCGCGCGCTCGCCCTCGTCCACACCGAGGAGGGCCGCTACCGCGAGGCCGTCGAGGTGCTGCTGTCGGTCACCCCCAGGGCCGACCAGCCGCGCTTCCACGAGACGCTGGGCAGCGCGCTGATGGCCGAGTCCCGCCACGCCGAGGCCGAGACCCATCTGCTGCTGGCCACCGCCTCGCCCGCGGTCGCGCCGAAGGCGTTCAGCCGGCTCGCGCGGCTGGCGTGGCTGCGCGGCGACGACGACGCGGCCCGCGCGTACGCCCGCGAGGGGCTCGACGCCGAGCCCGTCAACCGCACCTGCCGCGACCTGGCCCTGCTGCCCGGCGAGCCCGCCCCCGACGTCCCCGGCGACGGGCAGCTCGCGCACGTGGCGCTGTTCGCCTCCGGCCAGGAGAACGCGGGCGACAAGGTGCTCCCCGAGGCCGTACGGCTGTGCTTCGGCGCCGACACCGGACCGCGCCGCTGGCTGCCGGTGCCGGTCCACCGCCTCTTCGACGAGGTGGCCCTGGAGCGCGTGAACGCCCGCCGCGCCCTGGTCGTCGGCGGCGGCGGGCTCTTCCTCCCCGACACCTGGCCCAACGGCAACAGCGCCTGGCAGTGGAACGTCCCCGACGCGATGCTGGAGCGGATCACCGTGCCGCTGGCGGTCCTCGCGGTCGGCTACAACGTCTTCGACGGCCAGGCGTACCGCCGCACCAGGTTCACCGAGAGCCTGCGGGCCCTGGTGGAGAAGGCCGCGTTCTTCGGCCTGCGCAACCACGGCTCGGTCGAACGCGTCCGGGCGCTGCTGCCGCCCTCACTGCGCGAGAAGGTGCGCTACCAGCCGTGCCCCACCACCGTGCTGCGCAGGCTCTCGCCCGGCTGGACCGACCCCGTGCGGCGCGACGACACCGTGCTGCTCAACTGCGCGTACGACCGCGCGGGCCTGCGCTTCGGCCACGACTACGGCCACTTCCTGGCCGAGACGGCCGCCGCGGTGCGCGAACTGGGCAAGCGCGCGGAGGTGCGGTACGCGCCCCACACGCCCGCCGACGAGCGGTTCGTGCACGACCTGCGCCGGGAGCACGGCATCGCGCTGCCCGTCGAGCCGCTCTACGACCTGCCCAACGCCGGGATCTACGAGCGCTTCCGCCGCACCCGCCTGGTCATCGGGATGCGCGGGCACGCCGGGATGATCCCCTTCGGCTGCGGCACCCCGGTCCTCAGCCTGATCTCGCACCCCAAGCTGGCGTACTTCCTGGCCGACATCGACCGCCCCGAGTGGGGGCTGTCCGTGCACGACCGGGAGCTGGGCGCGAAGCTGGCCGAGCGGGCCGCGGCGCTGCTGGACGACCACGACGCGGCGGTGGCCGACGTCCTGGGGCGGCAGCGGCTGCTGTGGGAGACCACCCGCGCCAACCTCGCCGAGCTGGAGCGGTGCCTGGGCGTCCCCGTGGAGGCCGCCGGCCTCGCCGACCCCGGCCCGCCGGTCCCCGCACGGTGACCGGCGCCGATCGGTTACGTTCGGGGCGTGAACCCCTCCAGCGCCGCACCCGCCCCGGCCACCGGCCGCATCGTCCTGCTCACCACCAGCCACCGCGTCGCGCCCGGACTGCTGTCCTGGCCCGCCTGGCAGGCGCTGCGCACGGCCGACCGCGTCCTGTGCCCGGACCCCGGCCACCCGCAGCTGCCGTACGTCCGGGAGGCGGGCGTCGAGGTGGAGACCGCCCGGCCCACCGCCCGTGAGCTGGTGGACGCCTGCACGGGCGCGGACGGAGCCGGCGGCGCCCGGGAGGCGGGCGGCGGCCGGACGGTGGTGGTCCTCGCCGGCGCCGAGGGCGAACCGCGCCTGACCGACGGGCTGGCCCGCCTGGCAGGCTCCGGCCGCGAGGCGATGCCCGAACTGGAGCTGCTGCCCGGCTCCTACGACCTGCCCGGCGCCCGCCTGCTGGACCTGGTGCAGGTCATGGACCGCATCCGCGCCGAGTGCCCCTGGAGCGGCACCCGCACCAGCGAGGACCTGGTGAAGTACGGCATCGAGGAGGCGTACGAGCTGGTCGAGGCCATCGAGGAGGGCGACCGCGAGGCCCTGCGCGAGGAGCTGGGCGACGTGCTGCTCCAGGTGGTCTTCCACGCGCGCATCGCCCAGGACGACCCCGACGAGCCGTTCTCCGTCGACGACGTGGCGGCCGCGATCGTGGAGAAACTGGTCCACCGCCACCCCCACGTCTTCGGCGACGAGACCGCGGCCACGCCGGAGGAGGTCAAGGCCCACTGGATGCGCACCAAGGCGGTCGAGAAGCGGCGCGAGTCGGTCACCGAGGGCATCCCGCTGGGCCAGCCCGCCCTCGCCCTGGCCGCGAAGCTGGCGGGCCGGGCCCGCACCGCGGGCGTCGGCGCCCTCCCGGCGGGCGAGGGCGTCGGCTACGAGCTGCTGGCCCTGGCCGCCCGTGCCGAGGCCGAGGGCACCGACCCCGAGACGGCCCTGCGGGCGGCGGCCCGCACCTACCGGGACGCCATACGGGCGGCCGAGAGCGCCCTCAGGGCGGGCACAGCGGCCCCGGGAGCCGGAGACCGGCAGGAGTGACCCGGGCCGAGTGACCGGGCCGCACGGGGGTACGCGAAGGCCATGAACGGCATCTACGCAGCGGATCACATCCCACTGGCCGCTTCCGATCTGACGATCGGCATCGGCCCCCTCGTCGCGGGGGTCGTGGTGGCGACCCTGCTGGTCCTGGCCGTGGTGTACGGGCTGCGCCTGCTCAATCGCGGCGACGAGGGCATCTCCACCCCGACCGAGGGCCCGGACGAGCCGATCGTCTACGAGGACGGCGTACGCGACGAGGAGGCGCTGCCCCGCGACGGCAGGCGCCGGCTCCCGTACGAGCTCCAGGAGCACGAGGACACCCACCCCGCCGACCCGGACAAGCGCCCCACCTGGAGTCCCGGCAGCAGCGGCGGCTTCGGCTCCGGCGGCCCCGGCCACACCTGATCCGGCCGTACCCGGTCCGGTCGGCGCCCGAACCGGCCGGACCGTTGATGCGCGCCGGGAGGGCCGACAGACTGTGCCCTCATGACCACCCCTGTGACGACCTTCGCGACGGCCCTGGAACGCGGCGCGCGCCGCACCCGTCGTGCGGCGGCCCGGCTCGCCCGCCCCGACGGGCACGGCCGGGGCGCGCAGGTGGCCGTCGGCACGGCCCTGGGTGAGGTAGCGGACCAGGAGGGTTGCGCGTCCAGTGCAGCCCAGGTCCCCGACA
>NZ_JBKJFM010000212.1:0-8071 GCF_046614825.1 Streptomyces nanhaiensis | reverse complement strand
TTGTTCTTCGGCATGTCGCCGTTCTCTCCTCGTCGGTGGCGCCGCCCCGCCGGCCCGTGCGGTCCGGCGCACGGCGGCGCCAGCGGCCCGGCGGGCCCGGCGGAGCCGCCGGTCAGCGCGGCTGGGCGTCCAGCCAGACGGCGGTGTCCGGCGGCAGCGTCCGCCAGTCGCACGGACCGCTGGCCAGCAGCGGCTCGGCCGCGGACGGCGGCAGGGGCAGCGGGGCGCCGGAGAGGTTGACCCGGCACTCCAGGGCGCCCTTGCGGAAGGCCAGCTCACCCTCCCGGGCCGGCAGCCAGGCGAAGCTCTCGTCCCCGGTGAAGGAGCGGCGGGTCTTCAGCGCCGTCCGGTACAGCTCCAGGAAGGAGTCCGGCCGGCCGGACTGGGCCTCCACCGAGTACTCGCCCCAGCCGCCGGGCTGCGGCAGCCAGCTTCCGCCCGGGCCGAACCCGCAGGACGGGCCCGAGCGCTCCCAGGGCAGCGGTACGCGGCAGCCGTCGCGGCCCTTGCGGGCGTTCCCCGTCCGCTCCCACATCGGGTCGCGCAGCGCCTCGCGCGGCAGGTCGGCCACTTCCGGCAGGCCCAGTTCCTCGCCCTGGTAGAGATAGGCGGTGCCGGGCAGCGCCAGGGTGAGCAGCGCGGCGGCGCGGGCCCGGCGGCGGCCCGCCTCCTCGTCGGCGGCAGGCTCGCGGCCGTCCGACATCAGCCAGGCGGTGGTGTCGGTGCCGGCGGGCAGGGCGTGGCGGCTGAGGTGGCGCACCACGTCGTGGTTGGACAGCACCCAGGTGGGCAGCGAACCGACCGAGCGGGCGCCCTCCAGCGAGGAGTCGATGACCTCGCGGTAGGCGCCGGCGTCCCAGGGACAGCGCAGATAGGGGAAGTTGAACGCCTGGTGGAGTTCGTCGGGCCGGGTGTACAGCGGCAGCCGCGCCTGGCTGACGCCCGCCTCGGCCACGGCGATCCGGGGCGGAGCGTACTCGTCGAGGATCTTCCGCCAGGCCCGGTGGATGTCGTGGACCTCGTCGCGGTCCCAGAAGGGGTGGTCGTGTCCCTCGGGCGGCGCGTTGAGGGGGGCGGAGTCGGATCCGTTGGTGTCGCGCAGCGGCGGGGCGAGGTCCTTGCGCATGCCGTGCGCCACGTCGATGCGGAAGCCGTCGACGCCCAGGTCGAGCCAGAACCGCAGGATGCTCTCGAACTCGGCGACGACCTCGGGGTTCTCCCAGTTCAGGTCGGGCTGCTCGGCGGCGAAGATGTGCATGTACCACTGGCCGTCCGGCACCCGGGTCCACACCCCGCCGCCGAACTTGGACTGCCAGTCCGAGGGCGGCTCGCCGCCGTCCGGGCCGCGGCCGTCCATGAAGACGAAGCGGTCGCGGGCGGGTGAGCCGGGCGGGGAGGCCAGCGCCTCGGCGAACCAGGGGTGCTCGCTGGAGCAGTGGTTGGGGACGATGTCGACGATGACCTTCAGCCCCAGGGCGTGCGCCCTGACCAGGAGCTCGCGGAAGTCGTCCAGGGTGCCGTGGCGCGGGTCGACGTCGCGGTAGTCGCTGACGTCGTAGCCGCCGTCGGCCCAGGGCGAGCGGTAGAAGGGGGTGAGCCACACCGCGTCCGCGCCCAGCTCGGCGACGTGGCCGAGGCGGTCGGTGACCCCCTTCAGGTCGCCCATGCCGTCCCCGTCGGCGTCGGCGAAGCTGGGCACGTATATCTGGTAGACGACGGACTCCCGCCACCAGTCGGCGTCGTCGCCTCGGGACGTGCTCTGTGTCACGGCTGCCTCTCGGATCCTGCTTGTAAGACAAGCCGAATTATTGGGTCGCCACTCGGTTCACGGTCAAGAAATGCCCGGGATACGAGCACGTGACATATGCCATGTCCGGCGATGTCCGGACTCCCCGCTCCGGCTCGCCGCCCTCGTCACGCGGTTCGCCGGGGAATGCCCGGGTAACCGTCCTCACACCGTCCGTGCCCTGCCCCGCACGGCGCCGGGTCGCACACTGGTTCCCTCCCCCGTCCGGAAGCGGGGGCGTCCACGGAGGATTCGATGAACGCCGTACCGGCAGCGCAGCAGACCGACGGCCTGGTGAACTGGGCCACCGGTCTGATGGAGACCCTCGGCGCCCCCGGGGCGGGCCTGGCCATCGCCCTGGAGAACCTCTTCCCCCCGCTGCCGAGCGAGGTGATCCTGCCGCTGGCCGGGTTCAGCGCCAGCCGCGGCGACATCAGCCTCTTCGCCGCCCTGCTGTGGACCACGCTCGGCTCGGTGGCCGGGGCGTTCCTCCTGTACTGGGCGGGCGCGCTCCTGGGCCGGGAGCGGACCCTGGCCGTCGCGCGGAGGATCCCGCTGCTGAAGCCCTCGGACATCGAGAGGACCGAGGCGTGGTTCGCCAGACACGGCACCAAGGCGGTCTTCTTCGGGCGGATGGTCCCGGTCTTCCGCAGTCTGATCTCGGTCCCCGCCGGCGTCGAGCGCATGCCCGCGGCGACGTTCCTGACCCTGACCACGCTCGGCAGCCTGCTGTGGAACACCCTCTTCGTGCTGACCGGGTACGCGCTCGGGGAGAACTGGCACGCCGTGTCGGGCTACGTCTCGATGTACTCCAAGGCCGTGGTGGCCGTCATCGTCGTGGCCGTCGTGGGTTTCGTCGCCGTCCGCACGGTGAGGTACCGCCGCGGCGACGGGTAGGACGCCTCAGGTGCGCCCCTCCTCCTCCTGGGCCTCCTCCAGAACGGGTCCGGCCGTCATCCACCCGGCCCGCACCACCGTGAAGCCGGCCGCCTCGTAGGCGTCGCAGACCTGGTGGTCGTCGTCGACCACCAGGGCGACGGCGCGCTCCCGCGCCAGGCTCCGCAGCAGCTCGGGCTTGGCCACCCGGGCCGGGCGGCGGTCCCCTCCGCCGCGCATCAGCAGCGGTCCGCCCGGCAGGCCGTGCCGGGCCAGCCACCGGAGGGTGTCGCGGCGGCACCTCTCCGGCCGTCCGGTCACATAGGCGATCTCGTGCTCCTCCGCCGCGGCCAGCGCCAGTTCGACGCCCTCGGGCAGCGGCGGGTCGTCCGGGGCGGCGGCGAAGAAGGCGTCCCAGTCGCGGCGCCCGTCGAGGAAGCGCAGGCGGTGGCGGACGTCGGCGAGCGTCCCGTCCAGGTCGAACACCGCCAGTGAGCGGGACGCCATCGGTCACCTCCGGGTGCGGTACGGCAGTGGCGCTCCCGTCATGCTCCCACCGCGCCCGCACCCGCCGGTCACGGCCCCGCGTCCGCCGGCGGGCCGTCCACCCACCAGCGCAGCGCCTCCGTGGCCAGCTCGGGCGGCACCTCGTGGCCGCCGCCGAACTCCCGGTAGGTGACCGCGTAACCGGACCGCACCAGCTCGGGGACGAGGCGACGGCTGCACGCGCCGACCGGCAGTACGGGGTCCTCCCGGCCGTGGGAGACGAAGACGCGGGGGTGCCCGTGGTGGACCATCGGGGCCATGAACCCCGGCGAGAAGGCCAGCACCGCGCCGAACAGGTCCCCGTTGGCCAGCCCCAGCGAGAGCGCGTAGGAGGCGCCGTCGGAGAAGCCCGCCACCGCCAGCCCCGCCGGGTCCACCGGGAAGTGCCGGAAGACCTCGTGCAGCGCTGCGTCCAGCCGGGCCACGTCCGGACCGTAGCCGCCGCCGACGACGTCCCAGGTGGAGCCCGCCGCCTGGGGCGCGAGCAGGAGCAGCCGGCCGGACCCGGCCTGCGGCAGCAGCCAGGTCAGCGCCTGCTCCGCCGTTCCCCCGGCCCCGTGCAGCACCACCACCAGCCAGTACGGCCGCACGGGTGCTCCGGCTCCCGCGGACGGCGGGACACGCAGCAGCGCCCGCCCGTCCAGGCGGTGCGTGCCCGGCTCCCCCCGCGCGAAGCCGGGCGGGAGAGCTGCGGGCCGGGCGGACAGCCGGCCGTGCGGCACGTCCTCCCCGACATCCGGATGGGGAAGGGCCCGCTCCGGCCCCGGGGCGCCACGCGCTCCCTCTTCTCCGTCCGTCCCGGTCACTTCCGTTCCCTCCTCCGCCTGCGGCGCCCCGGCCCTCCGCCGGGCACCGTGCCCGGCGGGCGTCCGGCCGCCGCCCGGCGCCGTGGTACCCCCGGCGGCACGGCGCATGCCCTCCTCACCCGGGGGTACGCACCCCGCATGGCCGACAAAGAGGACACAGGCAGGAACGCCGGCAGGGACACGCCGTCGAAGTGGACCCCGGACGACGACAGGGTCCGGGAGATCCGGGAGGCCGAGCGCGAGCGCGGCGAGTCCCGCCCGTTCGACTACCCCTACGGCGAGCGCCGGGCCAATGTGCGGGCCAGGCGCCGCATCAGCAGGGAGGAAGCCGACGCGGACATGCCGCCGGGCCTCTCCGGGAGCTACGGCACCACCGGCGGCGGGCAGCCCGCGGGCCCCGCGCGCGCCCGGCCGGGCAGGTCGGTCGTGGGCGAGGACCCGGCCGGGATCGCCGACCGGAACGGCACGCCCGGGGAGAGGACCGGGGAGAAGGCCTCGGAGGAAGGAACCGGTGAGGAGACCCGGGAGGCCGGTGAGGGCACCGGACGCGGCTAGGCCCTGTCCGGCAAACAGCGCTGTCCGCCCGAAGGGCGGGCTCCTCGGTGTCCGGTGCGTGCGATCGCAGGGCGCAGGAGGAGAGCGCAGCGTGCCGCGCCGACGATCGACAACGCAGCGAGCGGGCGTGCCGGACACCGCGGAGCAGGCGGGATCTGCCGGACAGGGCCCAGCGGCCACCGGGGTGGAGTTCCGCCGCCGCGTCCCGGAGGGCGGCGCGGCCTCCGTTTCACCCCGGTTCGCCCGGGCACGCGGCCCGCATGAGTCTCTCCCGCCTCCTGCCGGACAGCACCCTGTCCCTGCTCGCCCAGGGTTACGCCTGGCTGCCCGACCGTATGCGCAGGACCACCGCTCCCCTGGTGCGCGCCCGGCTGCTGGGGAAGCCGACGGTCGCCGTGCGCGGGCCGGAGGCGGTCCGCTTCGTCTACGACGAGCGCCATGTGCGCCGCGGGCCGGCACTCCCCGAACCGGTGAAGAGCACCCTGTTCGGGCACGGCGCGGTGCACACCCTCGACGGTGAGGCGCACCGCGTGCGGAAGGCGATGTTCCTGTCGCTGCTGAAGTCCCCGCAGAACATCGCCGGCCTGGTCGGCGATGCCACCGCGGCGTGGGACGGGGCGGCCGCCCGGTGGGCGGAGCGGGAGCGGGTGGTGCTGTTCGACGAGGCGAGCCGGGTACTGGCCGGGGCGGTCTGCCGGTGGGCCGGCGTACCGCTGAAGGAGGCCGAGGCGGAGTCCGCCGCCCGCGATCTGGTGGCCATGGTGGACGGCTTCGCCACCCCGGGCCCGCGCCACTGGCGCGCCCGGTCGGCGCGCCGGCGCCGCGAGGCGTGGCTGGCGTCCCTCGTGGAGGGGGTGCGCGACGGCTCGGCGAGCGCGCCGGAGGGTTCGGTGGTGGATGTGGTGGCGCGGCACGTCGACGCCGACGGCGAACGGCTCGACGCGCGGACGGCCGCGGTGGAGATCCTCAACGTGCTGCGCCCCACCGTCGCGGTCTGCTGGTTCGTCGCCTTCGCCGCGCACGCCCTGCACCGGTGGCCGGAGCACCGGGCCCGGCTGGCCGAGGAGGCTCGCACGGGCGCCGGGCACGGCTTCGGGGGCGCGTACGCGGAGGCGTTCGCCCATGAGGTGCGCCGCTTCTATCCGTTCGCACCGTTCATCGGCGGCCTCGCCGCGGCCGACCTGACATGGCGGGGCGAGCCCGTCCCCCGGGGCGCGCTCGTCCTGCTCGACATCCACGGGCAGGACCACGACCCCGCTCTGTGGGAGGACCCGTACTCCTTCGACCCGCGGCGCTTCCTCGACCGCCCGCCGGAGCGGGACGAGCTGATCCCGCAGGGCGGCGGCGACCCGGCCGCCGGCCACCGGTGCCCGGGCGAGGACGTCACCGTGGCGCTGCTGACGGCCCTGTCGGCGCGGCTCTCCCTGCTGGAGTACGACGTGCCCGAGCAGGATCTGCGGATTCCGCTGCGCCGCGTCCCCTCCCGTCCGCGCAGCGGCTTCGTCGTCGCGAACGTGCGCCCGCCCGGCTGACCGGGCCCGGCCGCCGGGCCGTCAGCCCCCTCGGCCCTCGTCTTCCGGCCGTGTGTCCGGCCGCGCGTCCGGTACGTCCCGCACCTCGAACCCGCCGCGGCCGTCGATCCGCACCTCCCGCACCGCGTCGAAGCCGTCCGAACGGCGGGGTTCGCGCAGCCGCCGGAGCGTGTCGAAGAAGCCCGCCTCGGGCACGCGCTCCCTGCCCTGGCGCGCGGCGTTGCGCGCCAGGGCGTTGGGCACGTCCGGCGGGAACCAGTACGCCACCACCCGCGCGCCGTACGCGCGTCCCGCGGCGATCAGGGGAGCCCACTCCAGCGGCGAGGGGTTGGTGTTGTCCACGACCACCGGCCGCCCCCGCTCCAGCGCCTCCTCCACCAGGCGCATCTGCCGCCGCTGCCTGTGCCGGGCGGAACGCGGGAAGAGGTCCTTGCTGACCACGGTGTACTCGGCGGGCAGGCAGCGGGCGCGGAAGGTCGTCTTGCCCGAGCCCTGGAGGCCGACCAGCACGGCCAGTTCCGGGCGGGCCCGCGGCCCCTCGCCCGGGGCCGGCGGCCGCGGCGGTCCCGCCACGGCTGCTCAGCCCTCGCCCTCGGCCTTCTGCTGCGTCAGGCTCCAGGCGTACTGCAGCCAGTCCGACAGGGCGACGCTGCTCAGGCAGGAGGTGACCAGGCGGGTGGCGCGCGGAGCCGTCGCGTAGCCCATCGTCAGACCACTGGCGATCCACATCGCCACGCAGAAGGGGCAGGCCAGCAGCTCGCCCACGGACCGGTGCAGCCCGTGTCCGCGGGGCACGTCCATGACCTCGGCGCCGTGGAGGCTGCCGGTGCGGCGGGTGAAGGGGGCCCGCAGGAAGCTGGTCACCTTGTCCTTGGTCAGCAGCCGGGAGCTGCGGTAGGTGGCGACCCCCATCAGGAGCAGGTCCAGCGGGGGGATCCGCTCGGGCAGCTGCCGGCCCGACGCCCTCATGCGCCAGGCGAACACCCCCGCCCCGGTCGCGTAGACGCCCGCCAGCGTGGCGAGTCCGCGCAGGGAGACCTCCCCCTCCTCGGAGTACTCGTCCGCGCCGGTGACCCGGCCCACCGTCTCGGCGGCCTGGTCCATGGCACCACTCATTCGACTCCTCCTCGTCACCGGTCCGCAAAAAGGCCTCGCGCCCCGCACCCGGCTTCCCGCGCCCGGCGCGCGCCCGTGTCAGGGCCTGGGATTCGTACGCCGCCACCGGGGGCGCGCGTCGGCCCCTCCGCGTCCCGCGACCGAGGCGCACCGCGGGCACAGCCGCCGCACGCGGTCGGCCGCACCGCCCGACTCGGGGATGACGTCGGTCCACGCCACGTGCGGGAAGCGGTCGAGCCGTGAGCGGCTGAGGGACAGCCCGCACACGGTCTGGTTCATGCCCTGCTCCCAGGCGTGCACCTCGCCCGCGGGCAGCCGGACGTTGTCCTCCTCGTCGGTCCACCGGCCCGACGCGGCCACGGCGTATCGCTTGCGTACTGACACGGGGTACGGGTTTCCCCGGAGGACGTCCCCACACCCTTGTCCGCGCGGTTTCCGCAGCTCCCGGGGCTCCGGGCCCGCCGCCCGGGCTCCTTACCCCCTCGCCGGGCCCTCCCCGTCGCCGGACGCCGTGCCGTCCGCCGCGCCCGCGCCGCGGCGTCGGCGGCTCACTCGGAGTGCGCCGCCGGTTCCTCCCGGCGGTGGAGCCTGCCACCCGCGCGGAACTCGTGGATGGCGTGGCCCTGCTCGCCCGCGGTCAGCATCACCTGCTCCCAGCCGAGCGCGCGGTTCCCCGTGGCGAACAGCGGGCCGCTCTCCCGGTCGCCGACCAGTGTGCGCAGCAGCCCGGCCGCCCGCTCGCTGATGTCCCCCTCGCCCTCGGGCACCGGCCGGCCGCAGACCCCGGTCACCCGCCTCGCCGGGAGGTCCACGTCCTGGATCTCCAGGGAGAGCAGGTCCAGCACCCGCAGGTC
>NZ_JBKJFM010000211.1:0-8265 GCF_046614825.1 Streptomyces nanhaiensis | reverse complement strand
GGGTTGGCGGCCAGCGCGGCGAGCGCCCGCGCGTCCATCGGCCGGGGCGCGACGTCGGCGCCGCGCAGCTCGGCGAGCCGGCGGCGCAGGGCTGTCGTCGGTTGGCTGTCGGAGTTGTGGCTCACCCGCGGAAGTGTGGCATCCGCCTGTGACAACGGTGGAGTTGAGGTCGCGCCGAACCGGTGGCGCGGGCCGCCGGTTCGGCAGCGCGCGCCGTGGGCCACGGCGGCCGGCGGCGGTTCGGCCCGCCACCGAAGCCGTGCGGCACGGATGCGGGGAGGGGAGGAGGACGCGAGGGGAGCGGCAGGGGGTTGAGCGGCGCACGGACCCGGCGCGCGATGATGGCCGTGAGCCCGGCGGCAGCGCCGGGAGCCCCTTTCGAAAGGCATGGAATGGCAGCGCGCATCCTCGCGGTCCGGCACGGCCAGACCGCATGGTCCCGGTCCGGGCGGCACACCGGCCGCACCGACGTCCCCCTGCTGGAGGAGGGACGCGGCATGGCGGAGGCGCTGGGGGAGCGGCTGCGCGGCGCACCCTGGGACGGGTTGCCGGACGCCGAGGTCCGCACCAGCCCGCTGTCGAGGGCCAGGGAGACCTGCGGCCTGGCGGGTTTCGGGGACCGGGCCGCCGACTGGGACGCGCTGCTGGAGTGGGACTACGGCGCGTACGAGGGGCTGACCCCGGCCGGCATCAAGGAGCGGGCGGGCCGGGACTGGCTCATCTGGCGCGACGGCGTGGTGGACGGCGAGCGCCTGGAGCAGGTCGCCGCCCGCGCCGACGAGGTGGTCGCCTGGGCGCGCTCGGCCGAGCGGGACGTGCTCGTCTTCGCCCACGGCCATCTGCTCAGGGTGCTGGGCGCGCGCTGGCTCGGGCTGGACCCGTCCTTCGCCGCGCGGCTGCGCCTGGACGCGGGAGCGCTGTCGGTGCTGGGCTGGGCGTACGGGGAGCCGGCCGTCGAGAGCTGGAACGACCGGGGCCACCTGGACCTGCCGGGGAGGTGAGGCGGCCCGGCCGGGCCGCCGTCAGGCCGACCGGGCCCCTTCGGCCGGCCCGGTCCGCCCCGTCCGCCCGGCCGCCGGTCCCGTCCGCCCCTCCCGTTCGGCCAGGCGGTCCAGGAAGTCCGCGACGGCCGGGACGCCCCGGTGGTGGCGCAGCCGCCGGGCGGTGCCGTCGAGCATCCGGCTGACGCGGGAGGAGCGCACCTGCCCGAGCAGGTCCAGCACCCTGCCCGCGGACCCGGCGGCCTCCTCCGCCTCGCCCCCGCCGGCGAGGTCGTCCGCCAGTTCGGCGGTGAACAGGGCGGTGTTGCGGGCGAAGTGCGTGTCCTGGAGGGCCACCGCACGGCGCGCGCGGCGTGCCGCGCGCCCCCAGTCGCCCAGCGCGGCCCAGCACTGCGCCTCCAGCCCGTTCAGTTCGGCCTCGCCGTAGAAGGTCATCCACTCCGGGTCGGCGTCGCGGGCGCCGCGTTCGAACAGCGTCCGCGCCCGGCCGATCGACTCCTCGCAGGCGGTGCGGTCGGCGAGGAGGGCCCAGCCGCCCGCCTCGCGCGCCGCCAGCAGCGACAGCAGCCGCGCCGAGCCCAGGTGGCGGGCGATGTGCTGCCCGGCCTGCGCGGCCCGTACCGCCTCCCGCGGGCGCCCGGCGTCGCGGGCGAGGAAGGAGGTGTTGCAGAAGGCGTGCGCCTCCAGGGCGGGGTCCCCGGCCACCCGGGCGATGGCCAGGGCCTCGGCGTAGTGCGGGCGGGCCTCGGCGAGACGGCCCGAGTCATGGGCCAGCCAGCCCACGGAGAGGGCCAGTTCACCGGTCCCGGAGTGCAGCCGGTCGGCGGTCGGCTGCCGCCGGGCGCCCGCGTCCAGCAGGTCGTACGCGGCCCGCAGCGCGCCGCCGGCCCGGCGGTAGAGGCCGTCGGCGCCGTACCGGTCGTCGAACAGCCGGATGTCGCGCACCGTCTCCTCGACGGCCGCGGCCTCGGCCCCGCCGGGCCGGCCGCTCCGGGCGGAGGCCTGTACCGAGGCGGCGGCCGGGTGGGCCAGTGACTCCAGGGACAGCAGGGACACCGCCGCCACGGCGGCCGGGCCGCCGGTCATGAACGCGCGACGCAGCACGTCGCTCTCCTCGTCGGTCGGGCGATCGTCCGGGCTGTGGACCGGATCGCGGGTCGGGCAGGGCGGCTCCGGGCGGGTGGAGCCGGGGCGCATACGGGCGTCTTCGGGCGTGCCGGCGGTGTCGTACGCCCCCCGTCCGCGCGCGGTGCGCCCGCGAACCGCCTGACGGGGCTCGAAGCCCAGGTCGGTGAGCGAGTACCCCGGGTACATGTGCAGGAACACGCGCTCGTAGGCGTAGTTGGGGCAGCGGATCTCCCCGGCCTCCACCCGCCCGACGTACCGGGCGTCGCAGGAGACGTTCTCGCCTATCTCCCGGGCCGCCCTGCGGACGGCCGCCGCGAACTCCCCCGGCGAGAGCCGCCCGCGCAGCCGCCGGAAGGCGAGGTTGGGCTGGCGGCCCGGACCCGCCGGCGCTGAGGGTGACGGTGACGACGCCATGGCCGGGACCGTACCGGCTGCCTCATGGAAGATACGAGACGTTTTGCCGACAAACGGGATATCCGACACGTGATCTGCCATGAACTGCCATCCTTTGCGGCGGCATTGCGCCGTAGCGGTTGACAGACCGGTTCGTTGAGCCCCGTGTAGCGAACGTGGAGGACGACCCAGGAGGAGGTTCCCCCGTGCTGGACACCGGCTGCGAGACCGGCGGCGGCCCGCCGTCCGCCGGAGTGCCGGACGCGCCCTGCGAACTGGTGACCGTGCCCGCGCGGCACGGCCTGGAGGCCGTCGACATCCTGCGCCTGCGCGAGAGCGTGGGCCCGGTGCTGCACGACGGCGCGGGCGGCACCCTCGGCTTCCTGGTGCCGCCCGGCACCGCGGAGCGCTGGGACCTGCCGGGCAGCGTCTGCGTCCCGGCCCACCGCCGCCCCGGCCGCCCCGCCGGCCTGCCGCCGGCGGGCACCGGATGGCTGGTGCCCCCGGAGAGCGCCCAGACGGGCACCACCGAGCCCGCCCGGCTGCGCGCCGCGCTGAGCGAGGCGGCCCGTACGATCGCCGCCGCCGAGGGCGGCGCCTGAGGGAGCGGGCGCGGTCCCACGGGGCGCGGGTGGGCCGCACGGGTGATACTGGACCGTGTGGCGAGGAACGGGCGGCGGCGCGAGGGCGGCAGGCGGACCAGGGAGCCGGTGAGCGAGCCGGTCGACGGCGGACTGGCCCAGCTCCTGCCGGACCCGGACCGGCCGCGCGCCTGGACGCTGCTGCTCGACGGCGCGCCGCAGTCCCATGTGGACCTCGACGACCCGGCGTACCTGGAGTTCGAGTACCAGCGCAGGATCGGCCACCTGATCGACCTGGCCGCGCCGCCCGGGCAGCCGCTGCGGGCGGTGCACCTCGGCGGCGGCGGGCTCACCCTCGCCCGCTACACCGCCGCCACCCGGCCGCGCTCCACCCAGCAGGTCTTCGAGGCGGACGCCGCGCTGACCGCACTGGTCCGCCGCGAGCTGCCGCTGGAGGGCGCCTGGCGGATAAGGGTGCGCGGCGGCGACGCCCGTGCCGGGCTCGCCAGGCTCCCCGGGGGCGGGGCCGACCTGATCGTCGCGGACGTCTTCGGCGGCGCCCGCACCCCCGCCCATCTGACCAGCGGCGAGTTCCTCGACGAGGTCCGCCGCGTGCTGCGCCCCGGCGGGCTCTACGCCGCCAACCTCGCCGACGGGCCGCCGCTGGCCCACCTGCGCGCGCAGGTCGCCACCGCCGCCGCAGTCTTCCCCGAGCTGTGCCTGATCGCCGACCCCGCCGTACTGCGCGGGCGGCGTTTCGGCAACGCCGTCCTGGCCGCCTCCGACCGGGCGCTGCCCGTGGCGGAGCTCACCCGGCGCGCGGCGGGCGACCCGCACCCGGGCCGGGTCGAACACGGCCGTGCGCTGGCCGACTTCACCGGAGGCGCCGCCCCCGTCACGGACGCCACCGCCACCCCCTCCCCGCAGCCGCCCGCGCGGGTCTTCCACCGGCGCTGAAGCCGCGCCCGGACCTGACCCGCGCCCGGACCTGACCCGCGCCCGGATCGGGCACCGTGCGGCGAATCCGCGCGCCGCACGGGGCTCCGGTGCTGGAATGGCCCCATGACCACCACAGCGCCGCGCACCGGCGACACCGACCTGGTCGTCATCGGCGGAGGCCCGGCGGGCTGCGCCGCCGCCCGGACGGCCGCGGGCGTGGGGATGCGCTCGGTGCTGGTCGAACCGGACGCCCTGTGCCGCACCCTGGCCCGCATCCCGGCGCTGGACAACGTCCTGGGCGGCTTCACGAGCGGCCCGGAGCTGGCGGGCGCCGTCACGGCGGACCTGGAGCGGACCGGGCCGTGCCGCCTCGAACTCGGCCGCCGCGTCACCCGGATCCGCGCCGGCGACGACCGGGTGACCGTCACCCTGGACTCCGGCGGCCTTCTGACGGCCCCGTACGCGGTCCTGGCCACCGGCGTCGGGCCGCTCCGGCCCGCGGACGCGCCCTGGATCACCGCCCCGGCCGGCCTCGCCCCGCCCCCGCTGTGGGAGGTGGAACCCGGGCGGGCCGAGGGCCGCACCCTGCTCGTCCTCGGCGGCGACCGCCCGCTGGGCACCTTCCTGCGCGCCCACCCGGACACCGGCACCCGTCTGCTGGTGGCCCACCCGCCGGGCGACGACTACAAGGTGGAGGAGATCCGGGACGACCCCCGCGTCACACTCCTGCCCGTCGGGCACCTGGTCCTGCGGACCGCCGGGGAGGAGGCGGTCACGGCCGGGACGACCGGCCGCGACGGAGGGCGGGCCGTGGTCCGCGCGGACGCGGTCGTCGCCAACATCGGCAGCGCTCCCGCCGCCCCGGCCGGCGACCTCGTCCGCGACGCGGCGGGCTACTGCCCGCCGGAGCGCCAGCACCCCCGCGTCCTGGTCGCGGGCGATGTGCGCTCGGCCCGCTTCCAGCGGATCATGACGGCCATGGGCTCGGGCGCCGAGGCCGCCCTGCGCGCCTACTACGCCGGCCGGAGTCCGGCCGCGGGGTCCTGAGACGGGCCCTCGCGGACGGCACGCCGTGCGAAGTCCGGCCGCCCCGGCCCCCGGCCCCGTGCCCCCGGGCCGTCAGCCCCCGTGCTCGTCGACCGTCACCTGTGGCCGGGAGCCGTGCCAGACGCAGAAGACCGACGACGACTCCTCGCCCCGGCTGAAGGTGACCCGTATCCACCCGCTCTCCTGCCAGACCCGCATCTCCCAGCCGGGGTTGGGGGTGGCGGAGACCAGGCCCGCCGAGTCCCGGCCCAGGTCGAAGGCGACCCGGCCGCCGCGCACCTCGCGGCTCTCCACGTTCCCTGACCCGCCCCCGGCGCGCGTGGCGCCCCCGCCCGGCCCGGCGTCCCGGCGGGCCCCGCCGGAGCCGCGCGAGACGGAGGGCCCGGACGCCCCGGGGGAGCGGGCGGTCGAGGAGGGCCTGGGCCGCCGGGTGGAGGCGGTCTCCGGTTCGGGGCCGGGGCGCGAGGCGGACGGCGCCGGTGTGCCCGAGGTGATCGGCAGCGCCCGCGGCAGGTCGTACGCGGTGCCCGACACCACGGTGTGCACGCCGAACCAGGACAGGGTCACCGCCGACCCGGTGGCCAGCACCCACGCGCCCGCGTGAACCAGTCCTCGTCGCATCCCGCGCACCCTAGCCGCTTTCGCCGCGCGCTCGCGGCCGTACCGCTCCGTCCGGCACCTCCTTGACGTGTCCGCGTATGCCGTAACGTGCCGCCCATGGCACGTGTACTCGTCGTCGAGGACGACCAGTTCGTACGCTCCGCCCTGATCAGGCACCTGACGGAGGCCTCCCACACCGTGCGCAGCGTCGGGACGGCCCTGGAGGCGCTGCGGGAGGTCGCGCACTTCGGGTTCGACGTGGTGATACTCGACCTCGGGCTGCCCGACCTCGACGGAGCCGAGGCGCTGAAGATGCTGCGCGGGATCACCCAGGTACCGGTGATCATCGCCACCGCGCGGGACGACGAGGCGGAGATCGTCCGGCTGCTCAACGACGGTGCCGACGACTACCTGGTCAAGCCGTTCTCCGTGGAGCACCTGTCCGCCCGGATGGCCGCCGTGCTGCGCCGCGCCGGCACGGGCGCCGCGCCGGGCGCCGGGTCGGACCGGGCGATACGGGCCGGGGGGCTGGTCATCGACCCGCTGCGCAGGCAGGCCGAACTCGACGGACGTCCGCTGGACCTGACCCGCCGGGAGTTCGACCTGCTGGCCTTCCTCGCGCAGCGCCCCGGGGTCGTCGTACCGCGCAGGGAGCTGCTGGCGGAGGTCTGGCAGCAGAGCTACGGCGACGACCAGACCATCGACGTCCATCTCTCCTGGCTCCGCAGGAAGTTGGGCGAGACCGCGGCCAACCCCCGCTATCTGCACACACTGCGCGGTGTGGGCGTCAAACTGGAGCCCCCGCGGGAGTCCTCGCAGGGGTGAGCCCGGCCGGGGCCGCGGGACCGTGGAGCCGCGGGGGAACGGGGCGGTCGCGGGAGACGAGAGGGGGAGGGGCCCATGAGACGGGCGCTGGTCAAGGTGTGCATCGCCGTGACCGCGATGGTCGTGGTGGCCTTCGCCGTGCCCCTGGCCCTGGTGGTCAAGGAGATGGCCCGCGACCGGGCCTTCACGGGCGCCGAGCGGCTGGCCGCCTCCGTCACCCACCTGCTCGCCGCCACCGGGGGCGACCGGGGCCCGCTCCAGCGCGGGCTGGCCAGCATGCCGGCGCAGGCCGCCGGGCGGATCGCCGTGTACGCGCCCCCGGGCCGGGAGGACGGGAGCGCGGAGATCGGTGAACGCCGGGTGGACGAGGGGAGGCTGCGGTCCGCCGCCCCCCTGGAGGGGGCCACGGTCGTGCCCGTCGAGGGCGGCTTCGTGCTGCTCCAGCCGGTCGTCACCGAACGGTCGGCCGTCGTCGAGGTGTTCGTGCCCGAGGACGAGGTCACGGGCGGTGTCGCCACCGCCTGGCTCGTCCTGGCCGGTACCGGCCTCGCGCTCGTCGTGGCGTCCGTCGTCATCGCCGACCGGCTCGGCACCCGCATGGTGGGCGCCGCCGAGCGGCTGGCCGGGGCCGCCAGGGAGCTGGGCACGGGGCGGCTGGCGGTGCGGGTCCCGGTGGAGGGGCCGGCCGAACTGCGCCTTGCCGCGGCCGCGTTCAACTCCATGGCGGACCAGGTCGCCCAGTTGCTCGCCAACGAGAGGGAGCTGGCCGCCGACCTCTCCCACCGGCTGCGCACCCCCCTGACCGTGCTCCGCCTCAACACCGCCTCGCTCGGCGACGGCGACGCCGCCGAGCAGACGCGCGCGGCCGTCGCGCAGTTGGAGCGGGAGGTGGACCACATCATCCGCACCGCGCGCGAGCAGCGGACCCAGCCGTCGGACGCCCCGGGCGGCGGCGCCTTCTGCGACGCCTCCGAGGTGATCCGGGAGCGGATGGACTTCTGGTCCGCGCTCGCCGAGGACGAGGGCCGAGAGGCGGAGCTGGCCGGGGTCGGGGAGCCGGTGCGCGTCCCCGTGGCCCGCGCCGACCTCGCCGCCGCCCTCGACGCGCTGCTCGGCAACGTCTTCCGCCACACCCCGGAGGGCACCGCCTTCGCCGTGGACGTCCACCGCGCGGCCGCCGGCGACTCGGTGATCGTGCTGGTCTCCGACGCGGGTCCCGGCATCGACGACCCGGACGCGGCGCTGCGGCGCGGCCACGGCGACGGCGGGCCCGGTTCGACGGGCCTGGGCCTGGACATCGTGCGGCGGGTGGCGGAGTCCACCGGCGGGGACGTGCGGATCGGACGCTCGGTGCTCGGCGGGACGGAGGTACGGCTCCTGCTGTCCTCGGACGGAGGGCACGCCCACGCGGCGGGCCGCCGGCGCGGACACAGGGTGCGACGGGGCGCGCACCGAAGGTGGCGGTTCCTCAGCCGTTCCGTAGACCGGCCTTAAGGGAGCCATAAGTTCCCGGCCGCCCGTCCGGAACGGGCGTTTCGCCGGAATCGCTCCCGCTAGCGTGCTCCCTGTCCACGTTCCCCACGGATCGAGGCAGGAGCGCAATGAGGAGCATCGCCGCACAGTGGCGCCGCCCGGGCGGGCGGCGGCAGCCGATCGCCGACGCGGCCGTGGCGGCGATCGTGGCGGCCGGCGGGCTGGTCCTGGCCGGTACGGCGACGGCGGAGCCGGGCCCCGCACCGTCCGCCGCGGCG
>NZ_JBKJFM010000210.1:0-8306 GCF_046614825.1 Streptomyces nanhaiensis | reverse complement strand
GGCCACGTCGATCCGCAGCGGCAGCGGCGCGCCGTCCGGCCGGACGAGGCCGAGCAGCATCCCGTCGGCCTCGGCGCGGTCGGTCAGCAGGGCGGCGAGGGCGGCCAGCAGTCCGTCGGGGCCCAGCGCGGCGGCGAGGCCGGCGGGGAGCGCGACCTCGTGGCGGGCCGTCTCGCCGGTGCCTCCGCCCGGTGGCCGCGGACGGTCGGCCGGCAGCTCGAACACCCGCAGCCCGCCGAGCTCCTCCCCTTGCCGGCCGTCCCGGTCCGCGGGCCGCCCGGGCAGTGCGGAGAGCCGGGTGCCGGCGTCGTCGGTGACCGTGCGGAGCAGGTCGATCAGCGACTCCGTCAGCGCGGCGATCGTGTCGCGGTCGAACAGCTGCGTGCTGTACTCGACCACCACGTCCAGGTCGTCGGCGCCGGCGCGTTCACCGACCACCACCGTGATGTCGAACTTGGCGGTGCCCGGCGGGAGTCCGGGGAACAGCGGGCCGCCGTCCTCGTCCACGGCCGGGCCGAACAGGCTCTCGCCGAAGACGAAGTGCGGCGGCAGCGTCTGGTGGACGTACATGACGTCGAAGATCGGGTTGCGGGACGGGTCGCGCTGCGGCGCCACCTCGCGCACGACCGCGTCGAAGGGGATCTCCTGGTTCTCCAGTCCCTCGATCACCGCGGTGCGCACCCGGCGCAGCAGCGTGCGGAAGGCCGGGTCGCCGGAGAGGTCGGAGCGCAGCGCTATGGTGTTGTTGAAGAAGCCGAGCAGGCCCCACAGTTCGGGCCGGGTACGGCCGATGGTGGGAGTGCCGACCACGATGTCGTGCTGGCCCGACCACCGGGACAGCAGCATCTTGAGGCCGGTGAGCAGCACCGTGAAGAGCGTGGCGGACTCGCGCGCGCCGACCTCCCTCAGCCGGGTGACCAGTTCCGCGGGGATGGTCAGACCGTAGGCGGCGCCCGTGAAGTCCATCCGGGCGGCGCGCGGCCGGTCGGTGGGCAGTTCCAGGGCGGGAGGGTCGGCCAGGCGTTCCGCCCAGTAGCGCAGTTCGCCTTCGAGGAGCCCCTTCTCCATCAGCTCGCGCTGCCAGTTGGCGTAGTCGCGGTACTGCACGGGCAGCGGCTCGAAGCGGTGCACCCGCCCTTCGCAGCGCGCCTGGTAGAACCGCATGAGTTCGTCCATCAGGATCTGCGGCGCCCAGCCGTCGTTGACCGCGTGGTGGGTCAGCCAGCAGAAGAGGTGGTCGTCGGGTGCGAGGCGGATCAGGGTGACACGGACCAGGGGGTCCCGTTCGACGTCGAAGACCCGCTCGGACTCGGCGCGGATGATCGCGCGTGCCGTGTGCTCGGCGCCGGGCTGCCCGGTGAGGTCCTCGTAACGGAAGAAGTCGCCGAGAGCGGGTCTGACGACCAGCCGCGCGCGGCCGTCCACGGACACGAAGTTGGACCGCAGGGCCTCGTGGCGCTCGGCCAGGTCCTCCCAGGCCAGACGCATCGCCTCGGGGTCGATCGGGCCGCGGTGGCGGGAGGCGCCGGGAAGGTTGTAGAGGGTGGTGCCGGGGTCGAGCTGGTGGTGGAACCACATGCGTTCCTGACCGTAGGACAGCACGGGCTCGTCGCTGCGGCGGATCGGTGGGAGGGCCGGGGCGGCGGATCCCGGCTCGGGCACGGCGGGGGCGGCGGGTGCGGCGGGCCCCGGCTCGGACACGGCAGTGGGGGCGGCGGGGGCGGGCAACCGGCCCGTGATGGCGGCGGCCAGGTCGGCGACGGCCGAGTGGTCGTAGACGTCGACCATCCGCAGGCTGACGCCGTACCGCTCCTCGACGCGCCTCAGGAGCAGCAGGGCGATGATGGAGTTGCCGCCGATGGCGAAGTAGTCGTCGTCGGCGGCGACGTCGTCGGCGTGGAGCAGTTCGGTCAGGGTCCGCCGCAGCCAGAGCAGCACCTCCGCCACCGGTTCCGCGGCGGAGGGCGCCTCGGGCGCAGGCGCCTCGGGCACAGGCGCGTCGGGCACAGGCTTCTCGGGCACAGGCTTCTCGGGCACGGAAGCCTCGGGCACGGAAGCCTCGGGCACGGAAGCCTCGGGCGCGGACTTCTCGGGTACAGGCGGCGAAGCGGTCCAGGCCGTCCGCACGTCACCCGCCGGCCGGGCCCAGCAGCGGACGCCGCGGAACGGGTGCCCCGGCAGCGGTACGCGCCGCGCGGCGGGGGTCAGCGCCGACCAGTCGAGGTCGTGCCCCAGCTCGTACAGTCGCGCCAGCACACCGGGTACGCCGTCCGTCCCGGGGGCGGCGGTGAGCACGGCGGCCCCGGGACGGTCGGCCAGGTAGTCCGCCAGCAGGTCGCTCAGCTCGCCGCGAGCGCCCAGCTCGACGAAGACCACGGGTCCGTCGGCCAGTTGCTCGTCGGCCACGGCCCGCAGCCGTTCGGGCCGCACCGGCGCGTCCCCGCCCTCCGCCGCCGCGAGGTCCCTGGTGTCCTGGGCGGTGAGCGTGCCGTTGAGGTGGCGGACCACGTAGCGGGAGAGCCCGGAGCTGATCATCCCGTCCGCGGTGACCCCGGCCCGGCCGAGCGCGGCGTGCGCGGCGATCTGGGCGCGCACCGCCGCGGCCCGGTCGGCCGGCACCGGCAGGGAGTCGGGCACCGGTGCCGGCTCGCCGGTGCCGGCAGCCGGTTCGGCGTCCCCCGACAGCAGGCAGACGACACGCGGTGCGGTGACCGGACCGGCCGCGGGGGCGAGCCGGCGCCAGGTGACGGCGGCCGCCAGCGCGGTCGCGAGGTCCCGGGTCCGGCCGGCCACCGCACCCACCCGGAACGGATAGTGGTCGCGGCCCGTGTTCAGCGTCCAGGCGACGTCGGCGAGCGCGGCACGGCCGTCACGGAGTTCGAGCGAGAGCCGCTCGCACAGCGTGTGCAGGTCGGCCTCCGTCCGGGCCGAGACACCGACCACCCTCGGTGCCCCGTCCGCCGGCGGGGCGGGCGCAGACGGCGGCTCCTCGACCACGCAGTGCGCGTTGACGCCGCCGAGGCTGAACGAGCTGACGCCGGCGCGCCGCACCCCCTCGGTCCGCCACGGCCGCAGCGACGTCACCACCTCCAGGCGGGCGCCGTCCAGGTCGACCTCGGCGGCGGGCCTTTCGAAGTGCAGCGACGGGTACAGCTCGCCGTACCGCACGCTGAGGATCGTCTTGACCAGGCCCGCGATGCCGGCCGCGTGGTCGAGGTGGCCGATGTTCGTCTTCACCGAGCCGACCGCGAGCGGCCGCCGCTCCCCCGGCCGGGCCAGCGCCAGTCCCTCGGTCTCGACCGCGTCGCCGAGCCGAGTGCCGGAACCGTGCGCCTCGACGTAGCCGGCGGTGCGGATGTCCAGGCCGGCCCGGTCCCAGGCGCGTGTGATCACCTCGGCCTGTGCGCGGGCGCTGGGCGTGGCGATGGTGGCGGAGTGGCGGCCGTTGTGCGCGGTGGCGGTACCGCGGATCACCGCGTGGATGAACGCGCCCTCCTCCAGAGCCCGTTCGAGCGTGGTCAGCAGCAGCACCGCACCGCCCTCACCGCCACCCGCGCCGTCTGCGGCCCGGTCGAAGGCCCGGGAGCGCGCGGTCGGCGACGCGATGCCGGGGAAGTCGGCGACCGAGGCCTCGGGGGCGATGATGTGGCGCAGGCTGACACCGCCGACGACGGCGTAGTCGGCCTCGCCGTCGCGGAGTTCGCGGCACCCCTGGTGGACGGCGACGAGCGAGCCGTTGCATCCGGTGTCAACGCCGTAGCACGGCCCCGACAGACCGAAGAGGTGGGCGATGCGGGCGGGCAGGGCGAAGGGCATGTTGCCCATCAGGCCGAGCGTGCCGGAATCGGTGACCAGCGGCAGGTAGCCGTTGCCGGGCGAGCTGAAGATCACCGCTGTCCGGCTGTCGCGCAGCGCGGCGGGGGCGTAGCCGGCGTTCTCCAGGGCTTCCTGCGTGAGGTGCAGGGCGAGCCGGTGCTGCGGGTCGGTGACCTCGGCCTCGTGGCGGGACATGCCGAAGAACTCGTGGTCGAACAGATCGATCCGGTCCAGGTAGCCCAGCTCCGGATAACGCACCGCGGGGTCCAGGCCGGTGGACTCGACGCGCTCGGCCGGTACCGGCCGCACGGAGTCGCGGCCGGCTCGCAGGTTCGCACGGAACGCGTCCGGCCCGGATGCCTCGGGGAAGCGTGTGGCGATGCCGACGACCGCGACGGCGGCCGTACCGGTACCAGTCATGTCAGCGACTCCGTTCCTGTGTGACCGCGCGTTCAGAGTTCGTAGGACACCGGAGCGGGACGTCCGGCGTCCGGCAGGCATCGCTCGCCGGCGTCGGCTTCCGCATCGGCCCGGTCCCCGGTGTCGGCGTCGGTTCCGGTCCGGTCGTCGATCACGTCCGCCTGGGCGGTGACGGTGACGAGGTCGAACAGCTCCCCCGCACGCACCGCTCCGGGCCACCGCGCGTCGAGCCGGCGGTACAGCTCGACGACCTTGAGCGAATCGCCGCCCACGACGAAGAAGTTGTCCTCGGGGCCCGCGTCACGGTGGCCGAGCACCTCGGCCCAGATCTCCCCCACGACCTGCCGCGTGCCGGCCCGTCGTCCCTGACCGGCCGGGTGTTCCGTACGGTCGGCGACCGCGGGGGACAGGGAGGCGAGCGCCGTGCGGTCCGCCTTGCCGGTGGGGGTGAGCGGCAACCGGTCCACCGGTACGAAGCGGCTCGGCAGTGCCTGGTGGACCAACTGCTCCCGGCAGTGCCCGCGCAGGTCCCGCGGGTCCGGGGGCTCGTGCCCCGCGGCCGGTACGAGGAAGGCGGTCAGCCGCGGCGCGTCGGCGTCCCGCTCCTCGCAGAGCACCACGGCCTGGTCGACCGCCGGGTGGGTCTCGAGCACGGCCTCGATCTCGCCGAGCTCCACGCGCGCGCCCCGGACCTTGACCTGGTGGTCGGTGCGGCCGTGGTAGTGCAGCGTGCCGCACGCGTCGCGGCGGGCGAGGTCGCCGGTGCGGTAGAGGCGGGCACCGGGCGGGCCGAACGGGTCGGCGACGAAGCGTTCGGCCGTGCGTCCGGGCGCGCGTGCGTAGCAGCTGGCGACGAACGCGCCGCCCACGTACAGCTCGCCCAGTTCCCCGTCCGCGACCTCGCGCAGCCTCTCGTCCAGCACGCGGGCGGTGGCGCCGGGCCAGGGACGGCCGATGGGGATGCGCTCCAGGGCGGGGTCGGGCCGGTCCTCGACGGTGCAGGAGACCACGGTCTCCGTGGGACCGTACTCGTTGGCGAGGCGGGCGCCGGGCAGGTGCGCACGGTGGCTTCGGACCAGTTCGGGCGTGCACACCTCACCGGCGACGACCACCAGGCGCAGGCTGTCGGGGAGCCGGTCGGGCCCGGTCAGCAGCAACCGGTAGTAGGACGGCACGACGACGAGGTGCGTGGCGCGGTGTCTGCGGGCCAGCTGCACGAACTCGGGCGCCCGGCCCAGCTCGCGGGCGGTCGGCAGCAGCAGTGTGTGGCCGTTGGAGAACGACCAGAACATGCCGGCGAGCATGCCGTCGAACGACAGCCGCATCGCCATCAGGAAGATCGAGGGCCCGGTTCCGTACACGGCACCGCGCGGACGGACGGAGTCGGCCAGCGCGCCGCGGCTGACCACGACGCCCTTGGGGGTGCCGGTGGAGCCCGAGGTGTAGACGAGGTAGGCGGGCGCGTCCTCCGGGACCGCCGGTACGGGGTCCGCGACGGCGCGGGCGCCGGCCTCCGCCAGGGCGCCGAGGTCGAGGTCCTCGGCCGCGAGCCTGGGCGGTGCGTCCGGCAGTCGGGCCAGGTCCTGGTCGTCCCGGGCGGCGAGCACGACGGCGCAGTCGGTGTCGCGCAGCAGGGCGCGCAGCCTGCTCGGGGGCAGGTCCGGTTCGATGGCGGACCAGGCGGCTCCCACCCGCAGCGCGGCGAGCACCGCGGCGACGGCGACGGCGCTCTGCTCCAGGCGGATGCACACGCTGGTGCCGGTCCGGGCGCCCGCCCGGCGCAACAGCTCGGCGAGTCCGGCCGACACGTGGTCGAGCTCGCGGTAGGTGAGCGCGGTGGTCCCGATGACGAGCGCGGTGGCCTGCGGGGTCCGGGCGGCCTGGGCGCGGAACGCGTCGATGAGCGACTGCCGGGTCGGGTGTGTCACGGCGGCCTCCTCAGGCGTCCCGGGCCAGCAGGCGGACGTGCCCGGTGGACTCGGGCACCGGATGGTCCGCGGGTACCGCGAGGACCATGGGGCCCCCGTCCGCCGGATCGGCCTCGACCTGTGTGAAGCCGGCGAAACGGAGGGTGACCAGCATGTTGCGGTTGACGGCGGTGGGCACGAAGTGCGTGACGGGCCGGCGGCCCTCGGCGCGCGCCCGCCGGATCAGATGGTTCAGCAGCAGCCCGCCGACGCCCCGCGAGGCGACCCGGCAGGACATCAGCATCAGCCGCAGCACCGCGTCCCGCGGCGTGAGCTCGGTGACGGACAGTCCGATGACGCCGTAGTCGCCGAAACGGTCACGGAGGCGGGCGAGCCGCACCTGGTGGTCCGGGGAGGCGATGAGTCCGCGCAGCTCGTCCTCGCTGTAGACCAGGCCCGTGCTGTTGAGCTGGTGGGTGCGCACGGTGAGTTCGCTGGCCCGCGCGAGGTCGTTCACGGTGGCCGGGGCGACCTCCATGACGAGGCCGAGCGAGGCGAGGAACTCCTGGCGGTCGCCGCCGGCCTCCTCCTGGGCCTGCCGGCGCCGCCACTCGGTGCGGTAGAGGTGCCTGCGGCCTGCGGCCTCGGCCGTCACGTGCTCGGGGCGGAACTCGGGCCGCTCCGGAAGGCGGTCGGCGGTGCCGGCCTCGTAGCAGCGGACCGCCGGAAGCGCGGAGGAGACCTCGGCGCGCTCGACCGGGTCGTTGTCGATGAACGCGACGGTGTCCAAACCGATGTTGAGCGTCTCGGCGATACGGCGGACCGCGGCGGACTTGTCCCCCCAGCCGATCCGCACCGCGCAGAACCACTCCTCGAGACCGCACGCCTCCAGGTGCGCGGTGGCCGTGTCGTGGTCGCCGCGGCTGACCGCGGCGTGCAGGATGCCGCGCTCGTCCAGCGTGCGGAGCACCCGCGGGACGTGCGGGAAGGGCCTGGGGTCGTCGCCCTCCAGCACGACGCCGTCCCACAGTGTGTCGTCCAGGTCCCAGACCAGGCACTTGACGGTCGTTCCGCCCGCCGCGGCCGTCATGAGCCCGCCCCGAAGCGGCGCACCAGGTGTGCGGCTATGTGGATTTCGGACACCTGCTGCGCTCCTTCGATGATCTCCATGACCTTGGCGTCCCGGTAGTGGCGGCCGACACGGCTGTCCGGTGCGCACCCGGCGGCGCCGAGGATCTGCACGGCGTCGCGGCCGGCCGACGCTCCGGCGGCGGCGGCCGCGTACTTGGCCATGATCGTCTCGGTGATGCCGCGGCCCGGTCCGCCGGCCCGTGCCCGGGCGGCCCGGGCGGCGAGTTCGCGGGCCCCGGCGGCGTCCACCGCGATCCTGGCCAGCAGCGCGCCGACCGCCTGGTGCCGGCTGAGCGGCACACCGCCCTGCACCCGGGCTGCGGCATGCGCCGCGGCGTCGGCCACGCACGCCTCTGCCATGCCGACGCAACCCCAGGCGACCGTGAACCGGCCGTGGTCGAGCGCGGTCGCGGCGACGTGCGACAGGCCGGCCCCGGGAGGGGCGATCCGGTGACCGGCCGGGACCCGGACGGCGTCCAGGGTGAGGTGGGCGATGCCGGCGGCACGCATGCCGAGCTGGCCGCTGACCGGCTCGCGGCGCACACCGGGCCGGTCGGTCTCGACCAGGACGGCGGTGGGCCTGCCGTCGCTGCGGCCGAGCACCAGCAGTACGTCGGCGTTCTGCCCGAAGGTGACCCACCTCTTGCGGCCGGTCACTGTGAGCGCGGTGCCGTCCGCGGACTCCTCGACCTCGGTGCGCACCTCGGCGAGCGCGCTTCCCGCGCCCTCCTCCGTGGCCGCGAAGCCGGCCGTGAGGGTGCCGTCGGCCAGTGGCGGCAGCCACCGGGCCCGCTGTTCGCGGGTGCCCCAGCGCAGCAGGGCCGCCGCGACCATCGACTGGACGGTGAGCAGGCCGCGCAGGGCGCTGCACACGCCGCCCAGGTGGGCGGCCACCTCACCGAGTTCGGCGGGGGCCAGGCCGGCGCCGCCGTACCGGGCGGGCAGGTCGGGGGCGAGCAGGCCCGCCCGGGCGAGGTCGCGGAGCACTGCCGCCGGGACCCGGCCGTCCCGGTCCCAGTCGGCGGCCGGAGC
>NZ_JBKJFM010000020.1:0-55511 GCF_046614825.1 Streptomyces nanhaiensis | reverse complement strand
GCCCGCGCCGCGGCCGGCCCGGTCCGGGAGGCGGCGGTGGCCCGTTCCACCGCGGCCGTCGCCGCGCTGCGCGGCGAGCTGACCGCCGAGGACATCCGCAAGCTCGCGCGGCGCAAGGCCCGCCGGGCGAGCCGGGGCCGGGCGTTCAAGCGGCTGATGGTCGTCGGTGTCGTCGCCGGCGGCGTGGCGGCCGTCTGGAAGTGGTGGGAGAAGCAGTCCAACCCCGACTGGCTGGTCGAGCCCCCGGCCGCCACCGAGGTCGGCGACGAGGCGTCCGTCATGGAGGGCACCGGGTCCGCCGAGCCGAAGGCCGGGGCGACGGCCGCTCAGACCGACACCCAGGGCACCCCCTCCGAGGCCGCCCCGTCGGACGAGGAGCGCTGACGGTTCCGGCGCCCGGCGCCCGCCCTCCGGCCGGCCCCGTCCGCCGCCTTCGCGCGAACCGCCGGAGCGACACGGCACGCAGCAGGCCCGGTGCCGCGGAATCCAGGGATTCCGCGGCACCGGGCCTGTGTGGTGTGGAGCTTAGGGGAGTCGAACCCCTGACATCTGCCATGCAAAGACAGCGCTCTACCAACTGAGCTAAAGCCCCGCCATGGACCAGAGTACCCAATGCACCGGGTTGGTTCCGACCGGGTATCGCTCCGCGTGCGCCGCCTCCGTAGGATGCTCGGAAGTTCGCTCCAGCGAAGCGGGCTCGGGGAGACAGGGGAGAGAGCGATGGACGCAGCACAGCAGGAGGCGACCGCCAGGGCGAGGGAACTGCAGAGCCAGTGGTACGGCGAACCGCTGGGCACCCTCTTCCGCCGGCTCATCGACGACCTCGGCCTCAACCAGGCGCGGCTGGCCACGGTGCTCGGCCTCTCGGCCCCCATGCTCTCCCAGCTGATGAGCGGTCAGCGGGCGAAGATCGGCAACCCCGCCGTCGTCCAGCGGGTCCAGGCGCTGCAGGAACTGGCCGCCGAGGTCAGCAAGGGCACCGTCACCGCGGCCGAGGCCACCCAGCGCATGGACGAGATCCGCCGCACCGCGGGCGGCAACGTGCTGGCCTCCTCCACCCACGTCACCCCCTCCGGCGGCCAGGCCACGACCGTCAAGCGCGTCGTACGCGAGATCCAGGCGCTGCTGCGCTCGGTCGCGGACGCGGCCGACATCATCGACGCCTCCGACTCCCTCGCCGGAAGCCACCCGGAGCTGGCAGAGTTCCTGAGGGTGTACGGCGCGGGCAAGACCGCCGACGCGGTCCGGCACTACGAGGCGCACCAGGCCTGAGGACGGCGGCGACGGCCGCCGGCGGCAACCGGCGGGGACAGGGACGAGGCGGGCACAGCGCGATGGGTGAGGTCTTCGCGGGTCGGTACGAACTGGTCGACCCGATCGGACGCGGCGGCGTGGGCGCGGTCTGGCGCACCTGGGACCACCGGCGCAGGCGCTACGTGGCCGCCAAGGTCCTCCAGCAGAGCGACGCGCACACCCTGCTGCGGTTCGTGCGCGAGCAGGCGCTGCGCATCGACCACCCCCACGTACTGGCCCCGACGAGCTGGGCCGCCGACGACGACAAGGTCCTGTTCACCATGGACCTGGTCCGCGGCGGGTCGCTCGCGCACCTCATCGGCGACTACGGCCCCCTGCCCCCGGCGTACGTGTGCACGCTGCTCGACCAGCTGCTGTCGGGGCTCTCCGCGGTGCACGCCGAGGACGTGGTGCACCGCGACATCAAGCCCGCCAACATCCTGCTGGAGGCCACCGGCACCGGCCGGCCCCATCTGCGGCTGTCCGACTTCGGCATCTCGATGCGCAAGGGCGAACCACGGCTGACCGAGGCCGACTACGTGGTCGGCACGCCCGGCTACTTCGCCCCCGAGCAGCTGATGGGCGCCGAACCGGACTTCCCCGCCGACCTGTACGCGGTCGGGCTGGTGGCGCTGTATCTGCTGACCGGTCAGAAGCCGGACTCCCAGGCACTGGTGGAGGCGTACGTGCACGGGGTGCCGCCCGCGCCGCAGGGCCTGCCCGAACCGCTGTGGCAGGTGCTGGGCACCCTGCTGCACCCCGATCCGGAAGCCCGCTTCCGTACTGCTACGGGCGTACGCAGGGCGCTGGCGTCCGCCGCGGAGCTGCTGTCGGCGGACGCCACGGCCGAGCAGGAGGTGGTGGAGGTCTTCGACCAGATCGGTCCGCTGCCGCCGGGGTTCGGACCGGAGGGGCCGGAGAACCCCGGGAGCCCGGAGGAGCCCGGGGACCCCTGGCAGGGGCCGGCGGGCGAGGAGGGCCGGGAGGGCACCGGCTCCCCGGCGTCCTCGGCGTTCCCGGCGTCCGACACCGGGAGCTTCCACCTGCCCCCGCCCGTGCGGGCGTACGCCCAGGAGCCGCCGCAGGCCCCGCCTTTCCCGGCGCCGGCCCATCCGCCCGCCCACGCACCGGCGCTGGCGCAGGAGACCACGCAGACGTCTCCCGGGGGCCCCGCCCAGCCGTACCCGCAGCCGCACCCGTATCCGCAGCCGCCCCTGGCCGGCACGCCGCAGACCCCGGCGACACCGACCCCGGCACCGGCACCGACGGCCCCGACGCGGCCCTACACGGCCGCCCGGCCGCTCTCCCCCGCGGGACCGGCGGCAGGGTCCGCGGGCGGGGAGCACCGCGCCCCCGCGGCGCGCGGGCCGGGGCCGTCCCCGAAGGTGGCGGCCCCGCTGCTGGTGCTCGCCCTGCTCCTCATCGCCGTCGGCGTCTGGGCCCTGACCCAGGCGCCCTGACCCAGGCGCCCTGAACCGCACCCGGTCCTCGCTTCCCGGCCCTCAGGCGCGGCCCGCGCTCCGCCGGGCGAGGAGTGTCCACAGGCCGAGCCCCAGGATCAGCGCGGTACCGGTGCCGATTCCGGCCCAGCCCAGCAGCCGCAGGGTGTCGCCGCTCTCCGCGGCCGACCGGCTCAGCCCCTCGGCCGCGGCCTCGCGGTCGTCCTCGGTGACCCCGAAGCCGGCCTCCCGGGCGTCCCCGTCGTACTCGGGACCGGCCTCCGGCTCCCCCACGACGGTGGTGCGCAGCACCACCGGCACCGTGCCGTCGACGGACTCGGCCAGTTTCCCGTTCGCGTGCACCGCGATGTAGTACCAGCCGGCGAAGCGCGTCTCGCCCAGCTCCGTACCGCCGTCGAAGCGGTTGGCGAAGGCGACGCGCTGACCGTCCAGCAGGTACGCGGCGGGCTTGTCGGGCCGGTAACCCACGCCGTCGGTGCCGATCCGCCCGCGGGCGGTGTTGTAGAAGTCCACCCGGAAGGCGCCGCTGACGTACGGGGCGTTGTCGCCCCTGGCCCTGGCCGTGCCGAACTCCACCTGGGTGTACAGCCGCTGGCCCCAGTCGAGCGGCACCTTGTAGAAGCGGGTCTCGCCGGGCCGCAGCCGGTCGCTCCAGTTGCCCTCGCCCATGCCGGGCGCGTCGTTGAAGCCGGTGCCGCCCCCGATGGGCCTGGTCTCCCCCTTCGGCGCCCCCGGCGGGCTCGGTGTCGCGGCGTCGGGTGCGGCCTCGGACGGGCCGCCGGAGGCCTGCTTCCGCAGCCCCGGCTCCCGCATGAAGGAGATCTCCAGTGGCCAGCGGCCGGCGTCGGCGGTCTCGTCGCTGTCCCGCTCCACGGAGAAGTGGTAGACGCCGGGCTCCTGGCAGTAGCCGTCCTTCCTGATCATGCGCCCGGCGAGGTCGGCGATCGGCCGGGCCGAGTCGTCGGAGCCGAAACTCACGTCCCCGTCACCGCAGTTGATGCCGTCCGCCGACTCCAGGACGACCTCGATGCCGTCCATGCTCTTGACCCGGCTGCCCGGTTCGGGCAGGGCGGTCGCGGAGATCCAGGCGTTGGACTCGCCGTCCAGCGTGACGCTGTAGTACCTCCGCTCGCCCGGCCCGATGTCGTCGGTGTAGAAGCCCGGTTCGATGGCCGGGCCGTGGGCGCTGCTCTCCTGGCCCTCGACGCGCCGGGCGTCCGGAGCCGTCTCGTACGCGGGCAGGTCCTCCGGCCCGGCCGACGGTGCGGCCGCGGCGGCTCCCGGCAGCGCCGCGACCGCGCACAGCGCCGCCGCGGCGGCCAGTGAGCTCCTCATCGTGCGTCCCGCCCGCCCCATCACCACGCGCCACCCTCCGTCGTGCCGTCGGGCGCCCTGTCGGCGCCGCCGTCCTCCGCCGCTCGCGTACGCGCCGCCGGGCGCCCGCGCGACCGCGTGTACACGGCCGCCAGCGCGATCGCCAGCAGCGTCGCCGCCTCGGCCGCCGCGGCGACGGCCGGACCGGACCATCCTGCACCGCCGGGGTCCGAGCCGTCCCGGGCGGCCCCCGCTTCCTGCCGGCGGGCCCCTCCGTCCCGCTCGCCGTCCCGCTCGCGCACGGCGGGCGCGCCGTGCTCCGGTCCGGCCTTCTCCTCGCCGATCACCGCCACGCGCAGTACGAAGCCGACGGCCACGTTCTCGGCGAGTTCGGCGGCGTCCGGGTCGAGGCCGACGCCGATGTGGTACTCGCCCGCGCGCCGCACCGGCACCGCACGGACCGCGCTCTCCCAGCGGTTCGTCCACGCCACCGGCACCGTGCCGTTGGACACCGCCGCCGGCTCGCCGCGGTAGAGGGCGCCGGTGCCGAACTCGCCGGCGGACTGGACGGGCACCCGGGTGGGGCCGTACACCTCGGTGCTCACGCGCGTCGGCTTCCCGGTCGGGCCGTCGACGGTCGGCTCGTTGCCGAACTCCACGTCGTAGCGCAGCTGCTGGCCCCAGCCGACCCTCACCCGGTACCAGCGGGTCTGCGCGGGGATCAGCTCGTCGCGCCACACGCCGGGGCCGATGCCGCGGGCGTCGTTGAAGCCAGTGCCGCCCTCGACGTCGCGCGGCGGATCGGTGGGCAGTGGCGCGGCCTTGCCGCCCGCGCCGTAGTCGGGCTCGGAGTGCGCCGGCACCGCGCCCTGCGCGAGGGGCTTCTCGGTGGCGAGGAGCAGTTCGACGGGCCAGCGGCCCCGGTCGGAGTCGGCGTGGGAGCGCCGTTCGACCGTCAGCAGGTAGCGGCCGGCCCCGTCGCAGGCGCGGTCGCCGTCGGCCGACGGGATCCGGCTGACGGCGGCGGTGATCGGCATGGCCCCGGCGCTCCGGCCGAAGTACCGCCAGGTGCTGCCGCACTGCGGCCGGTACTTCTCGTCCCGGACCAGGGTGAGCCGGAGGCCGTCCATGGAGGCGACCGGCACCCCGGGCTGGGGCACGGCCGTCACGGCGAGGTCGTCGGCGGCGGAGTCGGCGGGGCCGCCCAGCTCCGCGGCGTACCAGCGCTTCTCCCCGGGGCCGATGGTGTCCGTGTACTGGCCGGGGGCGATCAGGGGGGCGTCACCCGCCGTCCGGCCGCCGGTGATCCGCTCGCCCTCCATGCGGTAGCCGTCGGCGGACAGCCGCGAGGCGCGCTGGAGTTGGCGGGCCAGCGCCTCCGCGTCGGGCGCGTCGTGGTACGAGCCGTGGCCGGCCCGGGCGATGCACTCCAGCTGCTCGCGGGCCCTCCCGTCCACCTGGAAGCCGATGGCGTCGATCCGCAGCGTCCCCGAGGACTCCGAGGAGGGTCCCCGCCCGCCGAGTTCCCCGGCGACCTCGCACGGGTCGGGGGTGCCGCAGGTGTCCTCGCCGTCGGAGACCAGCAGGATCGTGCGGCGGCCCCAGGAGCCCTCGGGGGCCTCGGGCAGGTCCTCGGCCGCTCTGCGCAGCGCCAGGCCGATGGGGGTGTCGCCCCTGGGCTCCACCTGGGCGACGGCGCGTTTGACCGCGGCGCGGTCCAGCGGCTCCACCGGCCGCACCAGGCGGGTGTCGGTGCACCCCCGCGCCCGGTCGGCGCCGTAGACCCGCAGACCGGTGGGGTGTCCGTCGGGGAGCGCGTCGACGACCGTGCCCACGGCGCGGCGGGCGGACTCGATACGAGTGCTGCCCGAGCCGTCGTCCTCGGCCATCGAGCCGGAGGAGTCCAGCACCATCACCAGCGAGCCGTTGCCTTCCGCAATCGTCCGTGGTGCCGCGGGAGCCGCGGCGGCGAGCGGTGCCGCGATCAGGGCGAGGAGTACCCCGCCGCTCAACACCGCGGTCATACGGCGGTGGAGTGCTGCCATGTGCCTTGTCCCCCTCGGACGCGCCTCTCCGGTGACTTTGCGGAAGCATCGTATATATTTGCTAAAGCGCATATCAAGGCGGTTGCCGTCACGGTCCCGCAACACGCTCCCCGGCCGGGTGCGCGGGAACGGCGAAGCCCCGGCCGGAGACCGGCCGGGGCTTCGCGCGAAGTACTGGTTGCTCTCAGACGCCCGAACCTGCGGGCACGGAGTCGGTCGCCTCCGTCCACAGATCCTGCTCGGCGCGGTCCGCCTGGATCTGGCGGTACACGAGGAGCCCGCCGACGGCGGCCAGTGCGATCAGGAGAAGCTTCTTCACCGCGCTACCTCGTCCTTCTAGACGTTGGGACCTACTGGCGCCCGATGATACCCAAGCGGGCGTCCCGGCAGAGCGACCGACCCGGGCGGCCGGCGCCCGCCGTCACCGCAGGTCCCGCCGGTTTCCGCGCCGGCGGGACCGCAACGCCGAACGCCCGGACCCTCGTGGAGGGTCCGGGCGTTCGATCCGCCGTGTGGGGCTAACAGGACTTGAACCTGTGGCCTCTTCCTTATCAGGGAAGCGCTCTAACCGTCTGAGCTATAGCCCCGCGCTGCACCGAAAGATTAGCGCACTTCAGCCGCTCGCCAAAATCGCGTCGGTCCGCGGCCGCTCCGGTGCGGCGTCCGGGATGCTCCCGGGGTCACTCGTCCTCCGCGAGGGTCACCTCGACGCCGCCGACGAGGCCGGCCGACATGTTGTAGATGAACGCCCCCAGCGTGGCCAGGGCCGTCATCAGCACCACGTCGATCACGGCGATGACCGAGGTGAAGGTCACCACCCGGGGCAGGGACAGGAAGCCCTGGAGGTCGAAGCCCCCGCCCCCGTCCGTGGCGGTCGCCTCGCTGACCGTACCGCCGACGGCCGCGAACACCCCCATGGCGTCCATGACCATCCACAGCACGGCCACCGCGATGACGGTGCAGATGCCGAGGGCTATCGACAGCAGGAAGCCGACCTTCATCACCGACCACGGGTCGACCTTGGCCACCCTCAGCCGCGCCTTGCGCGTCCTGGGGACCGTACGGGCTCCGGTGCGCGGACGTCGCATGACGTCCTGCCGGAGGTCGCCCCGCTCGTCCTGGGCGGCCCGCGGCGGCGGGGTGCCGCCCGGCGGGGGCGGCGGGTAAGCCTGCGGTGGCTGGTGCGGCTGCGGCGCGCCCGCGTGCTGCTGGGCCTGCGGCTGCGGTTGCGGGTGGGCACTGGTCACGGTTGTTCCCCCACGGTGGGATTCGCCCTGTCGTCGAGCGTCGTCAGCGGCCGGTCCACGGGCGCCGCCGTCATCGTCGCCGCCCCTGGCGGCGCCCGCGGTTCCACTCACGGTCTGTCTACTCCTCGTTCTCCGAAGCCGCCTCGGCGGCCGTCTCCGGGGAGGACGCCTGTGCGGGCTCCCCGGTGCCGTCCCCGGCACCGGTTTCCGCATCGACCTCCTCGGCCTCGCGGCCGGCCTCGGCATTGCGTGCGATGCCGACCACGGCGTCGCGCTTGCCGAGGTTGATCAACTGGACGCCCATCGTGTCACGTCCGGTTTCCCTGACCTCGGCGACCCGCGTACGGATCACGCCGCCGCCGAGGGTGATGGCGAGGATCTCGTCCGTCTCCTCGACCACCAGGGCCCCCACCAGCGAACCGCGGTCCTCCACGATCTTGGCCGCCTTGATGCCCAGACCGCCACGGCCCTGCACGCGGTACTCGTCCACGGCCGTGCGCTTCGCGTACCCGCCATCGGTGGCGGTGAAAACGAACGTACCGGCTCGCACCACGTTCATCGAGAGCAGCTCGTCCCCTTCGCGGAAACTCATGCCCTTCACACCGGATGTCGCGCGCCCCATCGGGCGCAGCGCGTCGTCGGTGGCGGTGAACCGGATCGACTGCGCCTTCCTGCTGATCAGCAGCAGGTCGTCGTCGGGCGAGACCAGTTCCGCGCCGATCAGCTCGTCCTCGCCGCCGCCCTCCAGCTCCCGGAGGTTGATGGCGATGACGCCGCCGGAGCGGGGCGAGTCGTAGTCCTTCAGCGGCGTCTTCTTCACCAGGCCCGACTTGGTGGCCAGCACCAGGTACGGCGCGGCCTCGTAGTCCCGGATCGCCAGGATCCGGGCGATCGTCTCGTCCGGCTGGAACGCCAGCAGGTTCGCCACGTGCTGGCCGCGCGCGTCCCGCCCGGCGTCCGGCAGCTCGTACGCCTTCGCCCGGTAGACGCGGCCCTTGTTGGTGAAGAACAGCAGCCAGTTGTGGGTGGTGGTGACGAAGAAGTGGTCGACGATGTCGTCTTCCTTGAGCTTCGTGCCGCGCACGCCCTTGCCGCCGCGCTTCTGCGAGCGGTAGTCGTCGGTCTTCGTGCGCTTGACGTAGCCGCCGCGCGTGATGGTGACGACGATGTCCTCCTCGGCGATCAGGTCCTCGATGGACATGTCGCCCTCGAAGGGCACCAGCTTGCTGCGCCGGTCGTCGCCGTACTTGTCGACGATCGCGGCCAGTTCCTCGCCGATGATCCGCCGCTGCCGCTCGGGCGAGGCCAGGATCGCGTTGTACTCGTCGATCTTCGCCTGGAGCTCGTCGTGCTCGGCGGTGATCTTCTGCCGCTCCAGGGCGGCCAGGCGGCGCAGCTGCATCTCCAGGATCGCGTTCGCCTGGATCTCGTCGATGGCCAGCAGCTCCATCAGGCCCCCGCGCGCCACCTCGACGGTGTTGCTGCGCCGGATCAGGGCGATGACCTCGTCGATCGCGTCCAGCGCCTTGAGCAGGCCGCGCAGGATGTGGGCGCGCTCCTCGGCCTTGCGCAGCCGGTAGCGGGTGCGGCGGACGATGACGTCGACCTGGTGGGTGACCCAGTTGCGGATGAAGGCGTCCAGCGACAGCGTGCGCGGCACCCCGTCGACCAGGGCCAGCATGTTGGCGCCGAAGTTGGTCTGCAGATCGGTGTGCTTGTACAGGTTGTTCAGCACGACCTTGGCGACCGCGTCCCGCTTGAGGACGATCACCAGCCGCTGGCCGGTGCGCGAGGACGTCTCGTCGCGGACGTCCGCGATGCCGGCGATCCTGCCGTCCTTGACCAGCTCGGCGATCTTCAGCGCCAGGTTGTCCGGGTTGACCTGGTAGGGCAGTTCGGTGACGACCAGGCACTGACGGCCCTGGATCTCCTCCACCTCGACCACCGCGCGCATCGTGATCGAGCCGCGGCCGGTGCGGTACGCCTCCTCGATGCCCTTGCGGCCCACCACCAGCGCACCGGAGGGGAAGTCCGGGCCCTTGATCCGCTCCAGCAGCGCCTCGAGCAGCTCCTCGCCCGTGGCCTCGGGGTGCTCCAGGTACCACTGGGCGCCGGCGGCCACCTCGCGCAGGTTGTGCGGGGGGATGTTGGTGGCCATGCCGACCGCGATGCCCGCCGATCCGTTGACCAGCAGGTTGGGGATGCGCGACGGCAGGACGGTCGGCTCCTGGTTGCGGCCGTCGTAGTTGTCCTGGAAGTCGACGGTCTCCTCGTCGATGTCCCGGAGCATCTCCATGGCCAGCGGCGCCATCTTGCACTCGGTGTAGCGCATGGCCGCCGCCGGGTCGTTGCCCGGCGAGCCGAAGTTGCCGTTGGAGTCGACCAGCGGCATCCGCATCGACCACGGCTGGGCCAGCCGGACCAGGGCGTCGTAGATGGAGGTGTCGCCGTGCGGGTGGTAGGTGCCCATCACGTCGCCGACGACGCGGGCGCACTTGTAGAAGCCCTTCTCGGGCCGGTAGCCGCCGTCGTACATGGCGTACAGCACCCGGCGGTGCACCGGCTTGAGCCCGTCGCGCACGTCCGGCAGCGCACGCGAGACGATCACGCTCATCGCGTAGTCGAGGTACGAGCGCTGCATCTCGGTCTCGAGGCTGACCGGCTCCACCCGGAGTCCGGCGCTCTCGTCGACCACGGGGGTGCCCGGAGGCGGCACCAGGGGACCGGGGGCGGCGTCGCCCTCGACCTGGGCAGGGGTGGTCTCGTCGGCCATTACTGGTCAATCCCTTCGTTGAGCGGCGTACGGCCGACTCAGATGTCGAGGAAGCGGACGTCCTTGGCGTTGCGCTGGATGAACGAGCGCCGCGCCTCCACGTCCTCGCCCATCAGGATCGAGAACAGGTCGTCGGCGGCGGCCGCGTCGTCCAGCGTCACCTGGCGCAGCACCCGGTGGGCCTGGTCCATGGTGGTGACGCGCAGTTCCTCGGCGTTCATCTCGCCCAGACCCTTGAAGCGCTGGACCGAGTCGTCCCTGATGCGCTTGCCCTGCTCGCGGCCCAGGCGGATCAGGCTGTCGCGCTCGCGGTCGGAGTAGGCGTACTCGAACTCGTCGCGCGACCACTTGATCTTGTAGAGCGGCGGCTGGGACAGGTAGACGTGGCCGGCCTCGACCAGCGGCCGCATGAAGCGGAACAGCAGCGTCAGCAGCAGGGTGTTGATGTGCTGGCCGTCGACGTCGGCGTCGGCCATCAGGATGATCTTGTGGTAGCGGAGCCTGGCGATGTCGAAGTCCTCGTGGATCCCGGTGCCGAAGGCCGAGATCAGCGCCTGGACCTCCTGGTTCTGCAGGACCTTGTCGATCCGCGCCTTCTCCACGTTCAGGATCTTGCCGCGGATCGGCAGGATGGCCTGGTACTGCGGATTGCGGCCGGACTTGGCGCTGCCGCCCGCGGAGTCGCCCTCGACGATGAAGATCTCGCACTTGGCCGGGTCGTTGGACTGGCAGTCGCTCAGCTTGCCCGGCAGCGAGGCCGTCTCCAGCAGGCCCTTGCGGCGGGTGAGGTCCCTCGCCTTGCGGGCCGCCACGCGCGCGGTGGCCGCCTGGATGCTCTTGCGGATGATGTCGGCGGCCTCGTTGGGGTTGCGGTCCAGCCAGTCGCCGAAGTGCTCGTGGACGATCTTCTGGACGAAGGTCTTGGCCTCTGTGTTGCCCAGCTTCGTCTTCGTCTGGCCCTCGAACTGCGGCTCGCCCAGCTTCACCGAGATGATCGCCGTCAGACCCTCGCGGATGTCCTCGCCCGTGAGGTTGTCGTCCTTCTCGCGCAGCAGCTTCTTGTCGCGGGCGTAGCGGTTGACCAGACCGGTCAGCGCGGCGCGGAAGCCCTCCTCGTGGGTGCCGCCCTCGTGGGTGTGGATGGTGTTCGCGAAGCTGTAGACACCCTCGGTGTACTGGGTGTTCCACTGCATCGCGATCTCCACCGAGATCTTGCGCTCCCCGTCCTCCGCCTCGATGTCGATCACCGAGGGGTGGACGGGCTCGCCCTTGCGGGAGTTGAGGTGGCGGACGAAGTCCGAGATGCCGCCCTCGTAGTGGTAGCGGACGTGGCGCGGCTTGTCGTCCTCGGAGGTGTCCGCGGTGTCGGCGCCGGCCGTCTGCTTGGCCGCCTCCCGCTCGTCGGTCAGGGTGATCGTCAGACCGCGGTTGAGGAAGGCCATCTCCTGGAAGCGCCGCGAGAGCGTCTCGAAGGAGTAGTCGGTGGTGTCGAAGATGTCGCCGTCGGCCCAGAAGGTGACCGTCGTGCCGGTCTCGCCGGTGGCCTCGTTGCGCTGGAGAGGCGCGGTGGGCGCGCCCATCTTGTAGTCCTGCGTCCAGCGGTAGCCGTCCCGCTTGACCTCGACCGAGACCTTGGTGGACAGCGCGTTGACCACCGAGACGCCCACACCGTGCAGACCGCCGGAGACCGCGTAGCCGCCGCCGCCGAACTTGCCGCCCGCGTGCAGCACCGTCAGCACGACCTCGACGGCCGGCTTGCCCTCGGAGGGCACGATGTCGACCGGGATGCCACGGCCGTTGTCCACGACCCGGACGCCGCCGTCGGCCAGCAGCGTCACGTCGATGGTGTCCGCGTGGCCGGCCAGCGCCTCGTCGACGGAGTTGTCCACCACTTCCTGCACGAGGTGGTGGAGGCCGCGCTCACCGGTGGAACCGATGTACATGCCGGGCCGCTTGCGGACCGCGTCCAGGCCCTCCAGGACCGTGATCGCACTGGCGTCGTACGACGGCTCGCCGCCACCGGCTCCGGAGACGGGCGGGGTCGCGGACGGGACAGGGGACTCCCCGCCGGAAACGGGGATGGTTTCGTTGGAGTTGCCGGAATCGGCCACGAAGCGCCCTTTCTGGCACAGCACAAGCCTTCCCCTGCGGCCGGAGGGAAGAGCCCGGGAGACCTCCCGGAGACCCTGTCCGCACGGCAGGAGCGGCTGCGTCGTTCGACATGTTCCGCAGTAAGGCGGGTGTGTCTCCAGTCTACCGGTACCACTGACATCGATGGGGGTTTGCCGGTACCTGGGGCCGCATGTGCCGCCCTGAACCGGCATCCGCCGACTCCCCATATGCGGACGGGCCCCCCAGGACGCTCACGACGGCCCTCAGCGCCTCGGCATGTCAATGGACCGTCACTGTGAGCGCACTCACGGAACGAGGTGTTCCGCCCCTCTTCCCGAGCCGGGGATCCGGGCCGGTCAGAGGCCTGTCCGCGGGCCCGGCGGAGGGTCTCGTCAGCCGTAGGTGTCGCCCGGTCCCCGGCTGCCCGGCGCGCGCAGCGGACCGTGCCGGGTGTCCGGCGCCTCCGGCCCCCGCACCCTGATCGACTTCACCGTCCCCTGCCCGAGATCGGCGTTCAGCCGCGCCACGAGCTGCGGAGCCAGCAGCCGCACCTGCGTCGCCCACGCCGTCGAGTCGCAGCGCACCGACAGCACCCGCGCCTGCTCGTCGTAGGACTGCGGTACGCAGTGCCGCGCCAGCTCCGGGCCCACCAACTCCGGCCAGCGGCCCATCACACCGCCGACCGCCATCGGCATCTCCCAGCCGCGCTCGGTCTTCAGCCGCTCGATCGCCGCCCCCAGCGGCAGCGGGTCACGGCCGTCCCGCCGCGCCCCCGACCGCAGGCCGCCTTCGGTGCGCGCCTGCCGCTTCTGCCGCGCCGCACCGCCGCGCGCCCGCGCCTGCTCCCGGGCCGCCCGCAGCGCCACCCTGGCCAGGTCGACGCCCGACGGCTCGGCCGCCGGCCCCGGAATCCGCACCTCAGCGGAACCCGCCGCCCCGTCCGGAAGATCCTCCCGCCTCACAGCCGGGTCACCTCCCCGTCGCCGACCGCGTACCGCGCCCCCGCCAGCAGCTCGGGGACGTCCTCCTCCACCGCGGCCGTCACCAGCACCTGCTCGCCGTGCGCCACCAGCTCCGCCAGCCGCTCCCGCCGCCTGGCGTCGAGCTCGGCGAAGACGTCGTCGAGGATCAGCACCGGCTCGTTGCCCTCACCGCGCAGCAGGTCGTACGACGCCAGCCGCAGCGCCAGCGCGTACGACCACGACTCCCCGTGGCTCGCGTACCCCTTGGCCGGCAACTCCCCCAGCCTCAGCACGAGATCGTCGCGGTGCGGACCCACCAGCGTCACACCGCGCTCGATCTCCTGGCGGCGCGCCCCGGACAGCGCGGCCAGCAGCCCCTCGTACAGCTCCTCGCGCGTACCGCCCTCCACCGGCGAGCGGTACTCCAGCACCACCGGCCCGCCGCCCGGGGCCAGCCGCTCGTACGCCTTGTCCGCCAGTGGCCCCAGCGCCGCCACCAGCGACATCCGGTGCGCCAGCAACTCCGCCCCGGCACGGGCCAGATGCTGGTCCCACACGTCCAGGGTGGACAGCGCCCCGCCACCGGAGCCCCCGCCGTGCCGGCGCGCCATCGCCGCCGTCTTCAGCAGGGTGTTGCGCTGCCTGAGCACCCGGTCGTAGTCCGACCGCACCCCCGCCATCCGCGGCGAGCGCGCCGTCACCAGCTCGTCCAGGAAACGGCGGCGCTCCCCGGGGTCGCCCTTCACCAGCGCCAGGTCCTCCGGGGCGAACAGCACCGTGCGCACGATGCCCAGCACGTCCCTCGGCCTGACCTGCGAGGAGCGGTTGATCCGCGCCCGGTTGGCCCGCCCCGGGTTCAGCTCCAGCTCCACCAGCTGCTGCCGCTCCCCCTGCCGCACCACCGCCCGCACCACCGCGCGGTCGGCGCCCTGCCGCACCAGCGGCGCGTCGGACGAGACCCGGTGGCTGCCCAGCGTCGCGAGATAGCCGACCGCCTCGACGAGATTGGTCTTGCCCTGGCCGTTCGGACCGACGAAAGCGGTGACGCCCGGATCGAGCGGAACCTCGATCCGGGCGTAGGACCGGAAGTCGGCCAGCGACAGATGCGTGACGTGCATCGGATCCGCTTCGGGGCCGGTCAGCCGCCGACGGGCGGTTCGACGTCCGCGCCCGGCGCGTCGGCGCCCTTCTCGGCGCCGGCCGCGGCGGTCACCGCGTGGCCGCCGAACTGGTTGCGCAGCGCGGCGATCATCTTCATCTGGGGCGAGTCGTCCTGGCGCGAGGAGAAGCGGGCGAACAGCGACGCGGTGATCGCCGGCAGCGGCACGGCGTGGTCGATCGCCGCCTCCACCGTCCAGCGGCCCTCGCCGGAATCGGCCGCGTAGCCGCGCAGCGCTCCCAGGTGCTCGTCGTCGTCCAGCGCGCGGACGGCCAGGTCCAGCAGCCAGGAGCGGATGACGGTGCCCTCCTGCCAGGAGCGGAAGACCTCGCGGACGTCGGTGACGGCCTCGGCCGCCTCCAGCAGCTCCCAGCCCTCGGCGAAGGCCTGCATCATCGCGTACTCGATGCCGTTGTGGACCATCTTCGCGAAGTGGCCCGCGCCCACCCGGCCGGCGTGCACGGAACCGAACTCGCCCTCCGGCTTGAGGGCGTCGAAGACCGGCTGCACCTTCGCCACGTGCTCGGCGTCACCGCCGTACATCAGCGCGTAGCCGTTCTCCAGGCCCCACACACCGCCGGAGACGCCGCAGTCCACGAAGCCGATGCCCTTGGCCGCCAGCTCCTCGGCGTGCCGCTCGTCGTCCGTCCAGCGGGAGTTCCCGCCGTCCACGACCACGTCGCCGGGGGAGAGCAGCTCGCCCAGTGCGTCGATGGTCGACTGCGTCGGGCCGCCGGCCGGGACCATGACCCACACCACCCGCGGAGCCTTGAGCGAGTCCACGAGCTCCTCGAGGCTGTGGACGTCGGCGAGGTCCGGGTTGCGGTCGAATCCGACGACGGTGTGGCCTGCGCGGCGGATGCGCTCGCGCATGTTGCCGCCCATCTTGCCGAGACCGACGAGACCGAGCTCCATCAGGGGGCCTTTCTTCGGTGTCCTGGTGTTGCGTACCCGGGTACGAGCCTACGACGGAGGGGGTGGCGCACAACTGCGGGCACACTCCGCTCGTATGCGCGCGGTCGGAGCCCGCAAACCGCCCCCGCCGCCCCGGCCCGGCTGCCGCGCCGGCACACCGGAGCACCGGCCCGCCGAGGCCCGTGAGGAGCGGCCCTCCGGCTCCCCGGCCTCAGCCCGACAGGCGCACCGGCATGATCAGGTACTTGTACGCCTCGTCCGCCTCCGCGTCCGTCGCCGGCTTGCCGCTCAGCAGCGCGGGCTTGGTCGAGGTGGTGAAGGACAGCTGCGCGACCGGGGCGTCGATGGCGCTCAGGCCCTCCAGCAGGAAACCGGGGTTGAAGGCGATCGAGATGTCGTCGCCCTCCAGCTGGGCGTCCACCCGCTCCACAGCCTGTGCGTCGTCGCTGGATCCCGCCTCCAGGATCAGGACGCCCTGCTCGAAGGTGAGCCGCACCGGGGTGTTCCGCTCGGCCACCAGGGACACGCGCTTGACCGCCTCCACGAAGGGAGCCGTCTCGATCACCGCGACCGAGTTGAACTCCGTCGGGAAGAGCGTGCGGTACTTCGGCAGGTCGCCCTCGAGCAGCCGCGTCGTGGTCCGCCGTCCGTTGCCCTCGAAGCCGATCAGGCCCTCGCCCGCGCCGGAGCCCGACAGCGCCAGCGTCACGTTGTCACCGCCGCTGAGGGACTTCGCCGTGTCCAGCAGCGTCTTGGCCGGGACCAGGGCCACCGCGGAGGCGTCCGGCGTCTCCGGCTTCCACAGGAACTCGCGGACCGCGAAGCGGTAGCGGTCGGTGGACGCCAGGGTGACCGTGTCGCCCTCGATCTCGATCCGCACGCCGGTGAGCACCGGCAGGGTGTCGTCGCGTCCGGCCGCGATGGCGACCTGGGCCGCGGCGGCGGCGAAGACCTCGCCGGGGACCGTGCCGGTCGCGCTCGGCATCTGGGGAAGCGCCGGGTACTCCTCCACAGGCAGTGTGTGGAGCGTGAACCGCGAGGATCCGCAGACGACGCTCACCCGTACACCGTCTGTGGAGATCTCCACCGGGCGGTTGGGGAGGGCCCGCGAGATGTCGGCCAGCAGGCGGCCGGAGACGAGGACCGTCCCGTCCTCCTCCACGTCTGCCTCCACCGAGACCCGCGCCGAGACCTCGTAGTCGAAGCCGGACAGGCTCAGCGAGCCCTCCTCGGCCTTCAGCAGCAGCCCCGCGAGGACCGGCACCGGGGGCCGGGCCGGCAGGCTGCGGGCGGCCCAGGCCACCGCCTCCGCGAGGACGTCGCGCTCCACCCGGATCTTCACTTAAGCCGCCTCCCGCTGTTGCTGGCTGCTCGCCTTGCTGGTCTTCGTCGTCGGCTTGTCGCCGGGGACCAGTCTGACGCACCCGGCTGACAGCCGGGTCGGGTCGGGGTCAAGTCGCGGGGAGGAACGCGCAGCCCGGTCGGGCCGAGTTGTGCACAGGGCCCGTTTCCGATCGAAGTCCGCTCTTTATCTCCGTGGTCGTAGTAGTAGGGCCTGTGGAAACCGGGGATAACTCGATCCGCGCAGGTCAGGCCGGAAGTTTTGTCCACCGGCCCTGTGGGTGGGGACGTGGACGGAGAGGGGGCTCCTGTGGACGCCGGAAAGTTCTGCACATCCCGTGCACAGCGGTCCGGGACTTCTCCCCAGGGCCGCCCACAGTTTTACCCACCTTCTCAACAGTCCAACCCAGCCCCTCCGTGTGACGCCTTTCACACGGACCGGTGACATCGCGCGCCATGTTGTCGAACAGTGGACAGCCCTGTGGAGAAGCTGGTGAAAGCTGTGCACAACGCGGCCGGGGCTGTGGGCGGGCAGTGGACAATCCGATCTGCCGCTTGTGGGCGGAATCACGGTCCACAGCCTGTGGAAAACTTCTGACCACAGATCCCCAGGCACCTGACCAGGCCCATTCGATCATCAAGCGGTGTGCCTGTGGACGCTATCGGGACAACCCGATGCTCCCCAGCGTGTGGACGGAAGAAAGTCGGTGAATCTGTGGATCACTCTTCGTCCGGGCTGTGGATTCGAACAGTGAGAAGCCCCCGGGAGACGGCTCCCGGGGGCTTCTCACTGTCCGTGCGGCCTGCTGCGGGCCTGCTTGTGGCCTGTGCGACCGGCCGCGGGCCCGTGCGACCGGCGCCGAGGGCGCTGTGCCGGCCGCACAGGCCCGCGGCCGCGTCAGGCGTTCTTGATGCGGTTGGTCAGCTCGGTGACCTGGTTGTAGATGGACCGCCGCTCGGCCATCAGCGCGCGGATCTTGCGGTCGGCGTGCATGACGGTGGTGTGGTCCCGGCCGCCGAACTGGGCGCCGATCTTCGGCAGCGACAGATCGGTCAGCTCGCGGCACAGGTACATGGCGATCTGCCGGGCGGTGACCAGGACGCGGCTGCGCGAGGAGCCGCACAGGTCGTCCACCGTCAGCCCGAAGTAGTCGGCCGTCGACGCCATGATGTTGGCCGCGGTGATCTCCGGGGCGGCGTCCTCGCCGCCGGGGATGAGGTCCTTCAGCACGATCTCCGTCAGGCCCAGGTCGACCGGCTGCCGGTTGAGGCTGGCGAAGGCCGTGACCCGGATCAGCGCGCCCTCCAGCTCGCGGATGTTGCGCGAGATCCGCGAGGCGATGAACTCCAGCACCTCCGGCGGGGCGTTCAGCTGCTCCTGGACGGCCTTCTTCCGAAGGATCGCGATGCGCGTCTCCAGCTCCGGCGGCTGGACGTCGGTGATCAGCCCCCACTCGAAGCGGTTGCGCAGCCGGTCCTCCAGGGTCACCAGCTGCTTGGGCGGCCGGTCGGAGGAGAGCACGATCTGCTTGTTGGCGTTGTGGAGGGTGTTGAAGGTGTGGAAGAACTCCTCCTGGGTCGACTCCTTGCTCGCGAGGAACTGGATGTCGTCGACCAGCAGGATGTCCATGTCGCGGTAGCGCTTGCGGAACGCGTCCGCCTTGCCGTCGCGGATGGAGTTGATGAACTCGTTGGTGAACTCCTCCGAGCTCACGTACCGCACCCGGGTGCCCGGGTAGAGGCTGCGGGCGTAGTGCCCGATGGCGTGCAGCAGGTGCGTCTTGCCCAGCCCGGACTCACCGTAGATGAACAGCGGGTTGTACGCCTTGGCCGGCGCCTCGGCCACGGCCACCGCGGCGGCGTGCGCGAAGCGGTTGGAGGCGCCGATGACGAAGGTGTCGAAGAGGTACTTCGGGTTCAGCCGGGCCGTCGGCTCACCGGGGCCGGTCGCGGGCGCGGGCTGCGCGGCGAGCGGGCCGGGGGCGCCGCTGGGCGCGGGCAGGTGCTGGGGGTCGGGGCGGCCGGTGCCCCGGGCGCCGTCGTAGCGCGGCACCGGCGGCTGGTCGTAGGGGGAGGCGCGGTGCCGGCCGTCGTAGGAGGGCGGCTCGTACGACGGGCTCTGCGACTGGTACGGGTCGCGCGGCGGCTGCCAGGCGTCGGGGTCCTGGGGGCGGGGCCAGGCGCCCGGCTGGTGCTGGTGTTGCTGGGGGGCGTGCGGATAGTCCGGGTACGCGGGTCGTGCGCTGGGCAGCTCGAGTTCCTGCTGCCGGTCCTCGTGCTGGGGACCACCGTGCTGGGGGCCGTGCTGCCGGGCGTGCCGGCCGCCGTGCTGCGGAGCGTCGTAGTGCGGTTCGTCGAAGTGCAGCGGCGGCTGTTGGTGCGGTGCCGGCCGGCGGTGCTGCGGCGGCTCCGGGGAGGCCGGCGGAGCGGGGGGCGCCGGGGCCTGGTGCTCGGGGACCGGCCCCGTGACGGTGATCGCGAGACGGATCGGCTGCTGGCACTCGCGGCTGAGCGCGTCGGTGATCAGCGGGGAGAGCCGCCCCTCCAGTACGCCCTTCGCGTACTCGTTGGGCACGCCGAGCAGCGCGGTGCCGGAGACCAGCACCAGGGGCTGGCAGTCTTTGAGCCACCGCTGGTCCTTGGCCTCCACTCCCTGGCCGTCGGCGAGGAGGTGTTCCAGCACGCGTGGCCACACTGCGGCAAGATCGGCAGGTAGGTCAGCCACGGGGCACGCTCTCTCACTCACTCGCTGGGTGGGTTCGTTCGGCCTTCGACAGTCCCACCCATGTGTGGTGCTTGGGACGGTCGGGAGGAAACGGAAGTTCGGCCACGGTAGTCAGCGCGGCGTGCGTGGTTCAAGTCGTTGTCCACAGGCTGTGTACAGAACCCCCCGGCCGGCCCTGGTTTGACCTGATGGTGCGGGCGCGCGTACCGTAACCAGGTCGAGTTGTCGATGGCTGCTGCCGCCTGCCTCCGATGGGCAAGATCCTGGTGATCATAGAAGCGGTGCACTCGGGCGTTGCGAGCTACTCGTGGGCGCACGGTGACAGCCAGTCGGCGCCCCACACGTCTCGTGAGAGACACAAGCATTCCTGGAGCCCCGAGTGAGCAAGCGCACCTTCCAGCCGAACAACCGCCGTCGTGCGAAGACCCACGGTTTCCGGCTGCGCATGCGGACCCGTGCCGGCCGCGCGATCCTCGCGTCCCGCCGCAGCAAGGGCCGCGCCCGTCTGTCGGCCTGACCGACCCGGTAAGTCAGACCGCGGATCCGTGACGTGCTGCCCACCGAGAACCGGCTGAGGCGGCGCGAGGATTTCGCGGCCGCGGTACGCCGAGGACGCCGGGCCGGACGCCCGTTCCTCGTCGTCCATCTGCGCAGGGCGTCGCCCCGGAGCGAATCCGGGGAGCGTACGGACCCGCACGCCGCCGAGGGAGTCGTTCCCCCGGCGCGTGCGGGTTTCGTCGTGAGCAAGGCAGTGGGCAACGCGGTGGTTCGCAACCGTGTGAAGCGGCGACTGCGTCATCTGGTCCGGGAGAGGCTTGACGTCCTGCCGCCCGGTAGCCTGATGGTCATACGGGCGCTGCCCGGTGCGGGCGAGGCGGACCACGACAGGCTGGCCCGCGATCTGGACACCGCACTGCAGCGGCTGCTTGGAGGCCCGTCGTGAAATACCCGCTGCTGTGGTTGATCAAGTTGTACCAGTGGACCATCAGCCCGCTGCTCGGTCCGGTGTGCCGGTACTACCCGTCGTGTTCGCACTACGGCTACGAAGCCATCCGACGGCACGGCGCGGTGAAGGGGACGGCGCTGACCGCCTGGCGCATTCTGCGCTGCAATCCGTGGTCGCCCGGCGGGGTCGACCACGTTCCCGCCCGGAAGCATCCGGTCTGGCACCAGCGGATGCGTGACCGCTGGCAGCACCGGTCCCAGTCCAATGCCCAAGGAGCCTGACTCGTGGACACGATCGACACGATCCTCGGTCCTCTCTATACCGCTGTTTCCTGGATCATCGTCCAGTTCCACAAGCTGTACAGCCTCGCGTTCGACGAGGACAGCGGTTGGGCCTGGGGTCTGTCCATCGTCTCGCTGGTGATCGTGATCCGCATCGCCCTGATCCCGCTCTTCGTGAAGCAGATCAAGGCGACGCGGAACATGCAGGCGATCCAGCCGAAGATGAAGGCGATCCAGGAGCGCTACAAGAACGACCGGCAGCGCCAGTCGGAAGAGATGATGAAGCTGTACAAGGAGACGGGTACCAACCCGCTCTCCAGCTGCCTTCCGATTCTCGCGCAGTCGCCGTTCTTCCTGGCGCTCTACCAGGTGCTGAACAAGATCGCGAACAATCAGCCGGTCGGTGTCATGGACGCGGGGCTGGTGGACAGCGCCCGTAACGCGAGCATCTTCGGCGCCCCGATCGCGGCCCGGTTCATGGACAGCGCCGAGAAGGTCGAGGCGCTGCACGCCACGCTGACCGACGTGCGTGTGGTCACGGTCATCATGATCCTGCTGATGTCGGCGTCGCAGTTCTACACGCAGCGCCAGCTGATGACCAAGAACGTCGACCTGACGGTGAAGACGCCGTTCATGCAGCAGCAGAAGATGCTGATGTACGTCTTCCCCATCATCTTCGCCGTCTTCGGCATCAACTTCCCCGTCGGTGTCCTCGTCTACTGGCTGACCACCAACGTGTGGACCCTCGGGCAGCAGATGTACATCATCAAGCGCAACCCGACGCCGGGATCGCTGGCCTACAAGCAGCGTCAGGAGAAGCTGCGGGCCAAGGGCAAGCTCAAGGAGGACCCGGCGGAGGTCGAGGCCAAGAAGGCCGTCGAGGCCGCCCGGGCCAACCGCCAGCAGCCCAAGCGCATGACCAAGGCGCAGCGCCAGGCCGCCGCGGCCCAGGCGGAGGCGGATGCCAAGGCGAAGAAGGCGGCCGGGCAGAAGACCTCGCTGAGCAAGGAGGCCTCCGAGGACTCCCCGTCGGCGCGGCCCGGGCAGCAGTCCAAGAAGAAGCCCGGGCAGCGCAAGGGCTCGCAGCGTCCCAAGCACCCGTCCAAGAAGTAAGGAGTCCACTCGTGACGGACACGACCGCAGAGGGCACCGACACCCTGACCCGCCTTGAGCAGGAGGGTGAGATCGCGGCCGACTATCTCGAGGGGCTCCTCGACATCGCGGACCTCGACGGCGACATCGACATGGACGTCGAGGGCGACCGCGCCGCCGTGTCGATCATCAGCGACGGTGACAGCCGGGACCTGCAGAAGCTCGTAGGCCGGGACGGCGAGGTGCTGGAGGCCCTGCAGGAGCTGACGCGGCTCGCGGTGCACCGCGAGACCGGCGACCGCAGTCGGCTGATGCTGGACATCGCCGGTTACCGGGCCCGCAAGCGCGAGGAACTGTCGGCGCTGGGCACCAAGGCGGCCAAGGAGGTGCAGCGCACCGGCGAGCCGGTGAAGCTGAAGCCGATGACGCCCTTCGAGCGCAAGGTGGTGCACGACGCGGTGGCCGCGGCGGGGCTGCGCAGCGAGTCCGAGGGCGAGGAGCCGCAGCGCTGCGTGGTCGTGCTGCCGTGACGGACGCCGTGTCGTCGCCCCTTCCTCCCGCGCCCGAGGTGGCGCGGGAGGTTTTCGGTGACCGCTTCGACGACGCCGTCCGGTACGCGGAACTGCTGGCGGAGATCGGGGTCAAGCGCGGGCTGATCGGGCCGCGCGAGGTGCCCCGGCTGTGGGAGCGCCATCTGCTGAACTGCGCGGTGCTCTCCGAGGTCGTGCCCGACGGAGTGACGGTCTGCGACGTCGGCTCCGGCGCCGGCCTGCCGGGTGTTCCGCTCGCACTGGTCCGGCAGGACCTGAAGATCACGCTGCTGGAGCCGCTGCTGCGGCGTACGACCTTCCTTCAGGAGATCGTCGAGCTGCTGGGACTGGACCATGTGTCGGTGGTGCGGGGCCGGGCCGAGGAGGTTCTTGGCTCGCTCCCTCCTGTGCATGTGGTGACGGCCCGGGCCGTGGCTCCACTGGACCGGCTCGCCGGCTGGGGCGTACCGCTGCTGAGGCCGTACGGCGAGATGCTGGCTCTCAAGGGAGACACGGCCGAAGAGGAGCTGAAGGCTGCGCGGTCCGCGCTTCAGAAGCTCGGCGCGGTGGACTCCTCGGTGCTCCGTATCGGTGAGGGCCTGGTGGAGCCGGCGGCCACCGTGGTGCGCGTCGAGGTCGGTGAGAGCCCGGGTGGAGTGCGCTTCGCAGCGAAGAGGGCGAAGGCCGCCAGGACGGGACGCTCCCGGAGCGCGCGCCGCCGACGGTGATTTCCGGAGGTCGACGGTGCCTCCTATGAGGAATTCCGTTACTCCGTAGAGTCGCCAAAGACAGGTCATGCGGAGTGTCGTCACGAACGGGGGCGGGCGTGGATGCATCGTGCTTCCCGTGAAACGTCGCTTTCTGCATGGATTCATCCGTCGAGGGCGCGCGGCTGACGCGTCAGACCCATCCGAGCCCCGCTCAGAGGTGGATTCGTCCACAGGTGAGCGGGGCTCGCTGGTTCCCGACCGGGAGAGCATGGCAGGCTCTTCTCATTGCGAGCCTGACGTCGAGGAGAGTGAACCGTTGCGGTCCGACGGCCATATCGCGGGACCGATGACCGATCCGGTCCCGGGTCCCCGTTCTGAAACGGCGGATGTTTCACGTGAAACGATGAGTGAGACACCGCCTCCGATGGACGCCTCCCCCCGGTACGAAGGGGATGTCTCCGCCCCCGTCGGCCGTGCCGCTCAGCAGGCGGTCGAGGCGATGAACCGTGCCGGTGAGGGCCTTCCCAGGCCCGAGGAGACCCGGGTGATGGTAGTCGCCAACCAGAAGGGCGGAGTGGGCAAGACCACGACCACGGTCAACCTCGCCGCATCTCTGGCCCTCCATGGCGCCAGGGTCCTGGTGATCGACCTGGACCCGCAGGGCAACGCGTCCACCGCCCTGGGGATAGACCACCACGCCGAGGTGCCGTCGATCTACGACGTTCTGGTGGACAGCAAGCCGCTCTCCGACGTCGTCCAGCCGGTAAGGGAGGTGGAGGGGCTTTTCTGTGCCCCGGCCACGATCGATCTCGCCGGTGCGGAGATCGAGCTGGTATCGCTGGTGGCGAGGGAAAGCCGGCTGCACAAGGCGATCTCCGCCTACGAGCAGCCGCTGGACTACATCTTCATCGACTGTCCGCCCTCGCTCGGTCTGCTGACCGTCAATGCGCTGGTTGCCGGCGCGGAGGTGGTCATCCCGATCCAGTGCGAGTACTACGCGCTCGAAGGTCTGGGGCAGCTTCTGCGGAACGTCGAGTTGGTGAAGGGACACCTCAACCCCAAGCTCCATGTCTCGACGATTCTGCTGACGATGTACGACGGCCGTACTCGGCTGGCCTCCCAGGTGGCGGAGGAGGTGCGAGGACACTTCGGCAAGGAGGTCCTGCGGACCAATATCCCGCGGTCGGTGCGCATCTCGGAGGCGCCCAGCTACGGGCAGACGGTACTCACTTACGATCCGAGTTCCAGCGGTTCGCTCTCCTACCTGGAGGCGGCCCGGGAGATCGCGCTGCGAGGCGCCGGCAAGCAGCAGGAACAGCACATGGTGGAGGGGACTCAGTGACGGAACGACGTAGAGGCCTGGGTCGAGGACTCGGCGCGCTGATTCCCGCAGCGCCGACGGGGCCGGACGACAGTGTCAGCCCGGTGGTGGGAGAGAACGGCGCGCTTTCGCCGACCGCTGTTCCGGTGCTGACCCCGGGGCGTGGTGTGGCGGCCGCCAAGGTGACCAGCCTGCCCGATGGTGATGGGCAGCACGGCAGCGGCGTTTCACGTGAAACCGACGCCATGGGCGACGCCGTGGGCGGTGAGGCGGCAGGTGCCCACTTCGCCGAAGTGCCTGTTGACGCGATTACCCCCAACCCTCGGCAGCCGCGCGAGGTGTTCGACGAAGACGCTCTGGCAGAGCTGGTGACTTCCATCCAGGAAGTGGGCCTTCTGCAGCCGGTGGTCGTTCGGCAGACGGGCCCGGAGCAGTACGAGCTCATCATGGGGGAGCGGCGCTGGCGGGCCTGCCGGGAAGCAGGCCTGGAACGGATTCCGGCGATCGTCCGGGCCACGGAGGACGAGAAGCTTCTTCTGGATGCTCTGCTGGAGAATCTGCACCGGGCGCAGCTGAACCCTCTGGAGGAAGCGGCGGCCTACGACCAGCTGCTGAAGGACTTCAACTGCACCCATGACCAGCTGGCGGATCGTATCGGCCGCTCGCGTCCTCAGGTCTCCAATACGCTCCGGCTGCTGCGTCTCTCGCCGTCGGTGCAGCGCCGTGTGGCGGCCGGGGTGCTCTCAGCAGGGCATGCGCGTGCCCTGCTGTCGGTGGAGGACTCAGAGGAGCAGGACCGTCTTGCCCACCGCATCGTGGCCGAAGGGCTGTCGGTGCGGGCGGTCGAGGAGATCGTGACCCTGATGGACACCAAGCCGAAGGGGAAGAGCAGGGCTCGGGGGCCACGGGCCGGCAAGCGGGTCTCCCCCGCGCTGGACCATCTGGCGAGCCGCCTCTCGGACCGCTTCGAGACCCGGGTCAAGGTGGATCTTGGGCAGAAGAAGGGGAAGATCGTCGTTGAGTTCGCCTCGATGGAGGATCTGGAGAGGATTCTGAGTCAGTTCGCGCCTGGTGAGAACCAGCTCCTGGAGCAGCAGCTCACCCAGGGAGACGACGAAAGCGGCGAGTGATTCCGAGGACCCGAGGACACGGCCAAGAACATCGCTGTACGACGCCCCATGGATACCATGTCTCCATGGGGCGTCAACTCGTTCCGCTCACCCTGGACAACCTGCCGGACCTGCCGAAGCGTTGCCGCAGGTGCGTCTTCTGGGAACTCGACCCCGTCAGCGGTGATGCCGCGGTGAAGGCGGGCCGACCCGAGCTGGAGAAGGAAGCCTGGATATCGGCGGTGCTGCTGGAGTGGGGCTCCTGCGGGCGGCTTGTCTACGTCGACGATGTACCGGTGGGTTTCGTGCTGTACGCGCCACCTGCCTATGTGCCGCGCTCGACGGCTTTTCCCACCAGTCCCGTCTCGCCGGATGCGGTACAGCTGATCACGGCCTGGCTGATGCCCGGGTATCAGGGGCAGGGATTGGGCCGGGTGATGGTGCAGACCGTGGCCAAGGATGTACTGAGACGAGGGTTCAAGGCGGTCGAAGCGTTCGGGGACGCTCGTTGGAAGGAGCCCGCCTGTCTGCTCCCCGCCGATCATCTTCTCGCTGTGGGCTTCAAGACGGTCCGGCCGCACTACGCCTATCCCAGGCTGAGGTTGGAGCTGCGTACGACTCTCTCCTGGAAACAGGATGTGGAGTTGGCGATCGACCGACTGCTGGGGGCGGTGCAGAAGGAGCCCGCCCTCAGACCGTTGTGATTACTGTGGTGGCAGAAAGGCGACGGGCCCGCCCCGAGAAGGGGCGGGCCCGTTCCACGTGAAACGTCAGCCGATGAAGTCGGCCAGGTCGCGCTCGATGGCGGCCTTGGGCTTGGCGCCGACGATGGTCTTCACGACCTCGCCGCCCTGGTAGACGTTCATCGTCGGGATGGACATGATCCCGTACTTGGCGGCCGTCGCCGGGTTCTCGTCGATGTTGAGCTTGACGATGGTGAGCTTGTCGGCCTGCTCCTCCGAGATCGCCTCCAGCGACGGGGCGATCTGACGGCACGGACCGCACCAGGCCGCCCAGAAGTCAACCAGAACCGGCTTGTCGCTCTTGAGGACGACTTCCTCGAAGGTGGCGTCGGTGGCGGTCACAGTGGCCATAACGATCTCCTTGTTCCTCGGGTAGGGGTGGTGACGGTGGTCTCAGAGGGCGGCGGCGGCCGCGGCCTCGCCGGTCTTCTCCGGCTCGGCGTGGTGCTTCTCGGGCGCGTCGACTAGGGCGGCCAGGTAGCGCTCGGCATCCAGGGCGGCCGCACAGCCGGTGCCGGCGGCGGTGATGGCCTGGCGGTAGGTGTGGTCGACCACATCACCGGCGGCGAAGACACCGGGGATGTTGGTGCGGGTGCTCGGCGCGTCGACGGTCAGGTAGCCCTCGCCGTCCAGGTTGAGCTGGCCGCGGAACAGCTCGCTGCGCGGGTCGTGACCGATGGCGATGAACAGCCCGGTCACCGGCAGCCGGGAGGTGGCACCGGTGGTGGTGTCGCGCAGGGTCACCCCGGACAGCTTGCCGCCGTCCTCGTGCAGCTCGGCCACCTCGCTGTTCCATACGAACTCGATCTTGTTGTCGGCGAAGGCCCGCTCCTGCATCGCCTTGGACGCCCGCAGGGTGTCGCGGCGGTGGACGACGGTGACCTTCTCGGCGAAGCGCGACAGGAAGGTGGCCTCCTCCATGGCGGTGTCGCCGCCGCCTACCACCGCGATGTGCTGTCCGCGGAAGAAGAACCCGTCGCAGGTGGCGCACCAGGACACCCCGCGGCCGGACAGCTCCTCCTCCCGGGGCAGACCGAGCTTGCGGTAGGCCGAGCCGGTGGCGACGATGACGGCGCGGGCCCGGTGGACGGTACCGGCCGAGTCGGTCACGGTCTTGATCTCGCCCTCGAGGTCGACGGCGGTGATGTCGTCGGCGACCAGTTCGGCACCGAACCGCTCGGCCTGGGCGCGCATGCTGTCCATCAGGTCCGGGCCCATGACACCGTCGCGGAAGCCGGGAAAGTTCTCCACCTCGGTGGTGTTCATCAGCGCGCCGCCGGCGGTCACCGAGCCTTCGAAGACCAGCGGCTTCAGGGCGGCGCGGGCGGTGTAGAGCGCTGCGGTGTATCCCGCCGGCCCGGAGCCGATGATGATCACGTTGCGGACGTCGCTCACGGAGTCTTCCTTGTCTGCCGATGGGTTTACCGATGCCTGTCTGGAGCATCGCCTCGGGGAGGCTTACCCCACCCAACGAATCCTAGGAGCCAGGCATTCCCGGCCGTGGTATTGCGCGCGCGGACCGCTCAGCGAGGGTAGGTGCGAATGGTCAGCACCGTGCCTGTGGTGGGAGGCACCTTGCCGACGCAGTCGGCGTCGATCACATAGGCGTCCACCCGGGAGCCGTCGGCTTCATGCGGCAGGACCACGATGTACGCCTGGCGCCCCTCGTAGTCACTCATACCGACGGCCAGGGGCGCCTCGTCGCGGTCGACGCCCTCACGGATGCACTGCGGCATGGTGGCCGCGGGTGCGCTCGGAGAACCGGGGCTCGCCTTGAGGCTGAAGTCGGGAGAGCCGGGGTCCGTCTCTTTCAGACTCCCCTGACTCTCCTGTTCCGGCTTCCCCGGTTTGCTGTCGGCCAGCAGAGACCGTACGCGGGCCTCCAGAGCCTGATCGCTCCGGTCGCTTTGTGCGCCCGCATCAGAGGCCGCACTCTTGTCCATGCCTCCGGAGGAGCTTCCTCCCATGTCTGGCAGGAAGACTGCGCCAAGGGTGAGGAGGGCTGCAGCGCCTGCGGTGCCGAGCAAAGCGGTGCGCCAGCGACGCGGTCGCCTGCCATCGGCCCGCCCCGGGCCCCTGGTGCCTTGCGGTCGGCCTGCGGGCCGGCCGGCAGAGCGGTCGGAGGGCCGACCGGAGCGGACCGTTTCACGTGAAACAGCGCTCGGTGCATCCACCGGAGATGTCGAGGGGAAAGCGCCCCGGCTTTCCCTGCCGGACGGACGGGAGGCATCAAGCAGAGCCTCGGCGGCCAGGGCGGCGTCGATGCGGCCTGCCACATCGGATGGCATCGGGGCCGGCTCCGGAAGGGTGCCCAGCGTGTTGCGGATCTCCTCCAGGGACGCCCGCACGTCTGCGCACAGCGCGCAGCCTGACAGATGGGCGCGTACATCGGCCGAGCGTTCCGGGGAGAGCAGCCCTTCGGTGAGGTCGGAGATCTCGTCGACCTCGGGATGCCCATCAGCGCCGAACGACGCGGAAGACATGGACGTCATGCGTGCTCACCTCCGCCCTTCACGGCCCCGGTTCCTGGTTTACCTCTTGCCGGTGGGACGGATGCCCCCTGTGTCCGGTTCCTTCTACCGGTGTCCGTCCGGCTTCCTCCAGCTGGACCCTCCGAGCGTAGATGGCCGACCAGCGGCAGCAGCCGGGCTCTGCCCCGGGCGCAACGGCTCTTGACGGTCCCGACGGCGACGTTGAGGATGCGGGCCGCTTCGGCGACCGGATAGCCCTGCATATCGACGAGGACGAGTGCCGCCCGCTGCTCCGGTGGGAGTTGGGAGAGCGCGGCGATGAGCTGACGGTGGAGATCCCGGCGCTCGGCGGGTACGGCGGCGGACTCGTGCGGCTCCAGAAGCTGTTCCAGGCGCTCGGGTTCGGCGATCGGCGAGGTGCGGCGACTGGCCGCCTTGCGCGCGCGGTCCAGGCAGGCGTTCACGGTGATGCGGTGCAGCCAGGTGGTGACGGCGGACCGGCCCTGGAAGGTGTGGGCACTCCGGTAGGCGGAGACGAGAGCGTCCTGGACGGCGTCGGCGGCTTCCTCCCGGTCCCTCAGAACACGCAGGGCGACGGCCCAGAGCCGGTCGCGATGGCGGCGTACGATCTCACCGAAGGCGTGCGGATCGCCGGCGACATGGCGGGCGAGGAGTTCCCGGTCGTCGACTCTGCCGGCACCGCCGGGACCGTTCGTGTCCCCGGCGCCGTCGACGGCGCCGCCCGTCACCTTGTCGCCCACCCGCCTATCCCCTCCTCAATCCGCAGTCTCCACGGGTGGCAGGTCAGCTGAGGACCTTGACCTCCGTGATGCGGCCACGGTAGTTGCCTTCCTCGGTCAGGGGGAGTTCGGTGAGCCAGACCAGGACGTACCGTGTCCTGATCGGTTTCTTGGCCTTGAGCTCCACGTCGGTTCCGGAGCCGCTGCTGACCTTGCTGAAGCCGTTCAGCGAGCCGGGCATCTGCGCGGTGTCCTCGTCCGCCGCCAGGAAGTCGACGGAGGTGCCGCCCTTGAAGGCGACCTTGACGGTGCTGATCTGCTGGGACTCGCCCAGGTCGAGGATCAGCCCCACTCCGTCCTTGAGATTCCCGAACTTCGCGTTGTTGTAGTACATGGTCTGCCAGAAGGTGCCGGCATCACCGTCGATCGCATCGCCGACCCGGTCGCTGTTCTCGGAAGGGTCGCTACCGAACGGGTCGAAGTCCTTGGCGAGGGAGATCTCGACCGGCCTGCCCGTGGGAGCGGTCTCCGGCTGCTTCTGCTGCTCGATACCGCTCTGTCCGGGGTTCGGTGCCGGAGACTCGCCGCCGTTCAGGAGGGTGTCGGCCAACTGCCAGCTCCCCAGCCCCAGAGCGGCGATGAGCAGAGCGGAGACACTCCACTTCAACACCTTGCCGGCACGGCCGGGCAGTGCGGGAGGTGCCGTCGGCGCCGCCACGGTGGGTGCGCCGACGGGCCCTGCGGGGGGACGGGTGGCGGGACCGCCGTAGCTCCCCTGCCGGTAGCCGGGGCTCTGGTAGGGGGACGGAGCGGTGAACTCGGGCTCGGGCGGCCTGATGCGCGGCAGCGCGGCGATCGCCTTGGACAGCTCCTCGGGAGTGGTGCAGGGCTGCTCCTGGCGGGAGGCGGTGGCACCGTCGTTGACCATCGCGCGCATGGCCAGCTCGGAGAGCCCGCGGTGCACCCCGGCACGTACCTGGTCCGGGGGGACGAGGGAGTCGCCGGTCAGCTCGGCCATGCCGCTGAGGCCGTAGGCGTCCTCGCCGTACGGCCAGCGATGAGTGAGGGAGGCGTAGAGCAGGGCGCCGATCGCCTCGGTGTCGGTGCGCTGAGGGTGGTCGGAGGTGATGCCGCGCAGGGCGGCGTTCACGGCGAGGCCGCGGATGCGGTACTGGCCGGAGGCGGTACGCAGGACGCAGCCGGGAGTCAGCCGCAGATGGGCCAGGCCCTCGCGGTGGGCGGCGGCCATCGCCTGGGTGATCTGGGTGACGAGTTGGTAGGCCTCGTGGGTGGGCAGCGGGCCGGAGGCGAGGAGGGCTGTGAGGGGGGTGGCGTCCGGGAGCCACTCGTGGACGACGTAGACGAGGTCGTTCTCCTCGACCGCGTCCAGGACCTGCACGAAGCGGGGGTCGCCGAGGAGGGCTGCGGAGCGGGCGGCGGCCAGGACCGGCCGGGCGCGGGGGTGGTCGGCTGTGAGGAGGTGGACGCCGACGGCGCGGCGCAGTTTCTCGTCGACGGCTCGCCAACTGCTGAAGCCGTCCAGGCGGGTGATGCACTCCTCCAGGCGGTAGCGCCGCGCGAGCTTGTGACCGCTGTGCAGCTCTGGCGGCTGCGGGGACTGGGATGCCTGGGACGCCGGTGTCACCGCGTCGGTGGTATCAGAGGCGCCGGGGACGTCCGCCGTTGCGCCGTCATCGCCGTCGTGATCCGTGGAACCGTCGGCCGTGGTCCGCTCGACAGCGGTGGACGACGGCTTGTCCTTGCCGTCCGTCCCGCCGCTCTCGTCGGCCACGTCGACGGCAGCCGTGCTCCGTTCCGCCACCGTCGCTCCTGCCTCCCCATCCGTTGCAGCCTGTTTCCCAACACAGCCAGAGACAATTGTGCCCACAGTCCGCCGCTGTGCACGACACACGGGTGGGGCCGAAGGTTGTGCGACGGACCCCGGAAGGCCGTCAGCGGCCGAGCTTCGCGCGGACCATGCCCATCATGGCGGTCAGCTCCTCCACCCGCATACGCCGGGCCGCCAGAACGAAGACCGCACCCAGCACCAGACCGCCCGCGGCCAGGGCCGCGGCGCCGCTGACGACACCGGGGCCGAGGGCCCGGACGATGACGTAGGCGATCGCGCCGCCGGCCAGGGCGGCCGGGATGCCGGCGCCGCAGAGCCTGGCGTAGGTGCGCACGATGCGAGGGCCGTCCAGATCGCCGCCCAGCTTCCTGCGGAGCCGCTTCCAGGCGACGCCCACACCGACCGCGTAGGCGAGGCCGTAGGCGGCGGCCATTCCGGCGACCGCCCAGTGGCTGGGCAGCAGCAGGAAGGCCAGCGCGGAGCCGACGGCGTTGCAGGCGGCCACGATCACCGTGTTGTAGAAGGGGGTGCGGGTGTCCTCATATGCGTAGAAGCCACGCAGGACCACGTACTGCACGGAGTAGGGGATCAGGCCGAGGCCGAAGGCCATCAGGATGTAACCCATCGAGGTGGCCGCGTCGACGGTCGCGGAGGAGTACATCAGCAGGCACATCGGTACACCGAGGGCCACGAAGGCGAAGGCCACGGGCACGATGGCGACGGCCGAGGTGCGCAGCCCGTGCGAGATGTCGTCGCGGACGGCGGCCGGATCGTCGTCGTGGGCGGCTCGGGAGATCCTCGGCAGCAGAGCGGCCATCACCGACACGGTGATGATGGCCTGCGGCATCTGCCAGATCAGCTGGGCGTTGCTGTAGCCGAGGATTCCGGTGCCCGGGTGGCCGTCGGCGTCGGCGGCCTTGCCCGCCCAGGTCGCGAGCTGGGTGACGACCAGGACTCCCGCCTGGTTGGCCAGGACGAACAGAAAGGTCCACTTGGCGAGGCGGGCTGCCTTGCCCAGGCCGTGGCCGCGCCAGTCGAAGCGCGGGCGGATGCGGAAGCCGGTGGCGCGCAGATACGGGATCATCGCCAGCGACTGGACGACCAGACCCAGCAGGGTGCCGACGCCGAGGAGCCGAACCCCCTCGGGCGGGATCGTCTCCACACTCATGCCGGAGGTCCGGGCGGTGCCGTACACCCAGATGAAGAGGCCGAAGGTGGTGATGATGACGATGTTGTTCAGGACGGGGGTCCACATCATCGCGCCGAAGCGGCCCCGGGCGTTGAGGATCTGGCCCATGACGACGTGGATGCCCATGAAGAAGATCGTCGGCAGGCAGTAACGGGCGAAGGTGACCGCCACGTTGTTGGCGTCCGGGTCGTCGGCGATCTGCACGGACAGCGCCCGGACCAGCAGCGGCGCGCCCAGCACGGTGAGGGCGACCAGGCCGCCCAGGACGACCATGACCAGGGTGAGGAGGCGGTTGGCGTACGCCTCGCCACCGTCCTCGTCGTCCTTCATGGCGCGTACGAGCTGTGGCACGAAGACGGAGTTCAGACCGCCGCCGATGGACAGGATGTAGATCATCGTCGGCAGCGTGTACGCCACGGTGTAGGCGTCACCGAGGAGCGCGGCGCCGAGTGCGGCGGTGATCACCAGGGTGCGGACGAAACCCGTGAGCCGGGAGACCATCGTGCCCGCAGCCATGATGGCGCTGGACTTCAGTATGCCGCCGCCCCTGCGGGAGGCCTTGCCCGCCGTCGAGGGAGGCGGGCCCGCGGTGGCGTCCTCCGGTTCCGCCGTCGACTGCGGTGGCGGTGGCGGCTGGGGCGCGGAGACGGCGGGGGAAGGAGGCTGCTGCGGGCCGGGCTGCGGGGGCTGCCCGTAGGCCTCCTGCTGTCCGTACGGCGGTTGGGCCCTCTGGGCCCCCTGGGCCTCTCGCGGTGCGTAGGGTTCCTGCGGTCCGTACGGTGCCGAGGCCTGGTGCCGCTCGTACGGCCGGTCCTGCTCGTACGGTTGTCCCTGGGGCCCGGCCGACTGCCCGGGCGGCTGGTACTGCTGCCGGTGCTCCTGGGACGGGGACGCCTGCTGGTCGTGGAAGAGGTGGGCGAAGGCGTCGTCGCGTGTGCGGCCTCCGTCCTCCTGCGCCCCCCTGTTCAGCATGTCGTCCACGCCCGTGAAGCGCACGGTCGCCGAGTCGCCGCCCTGCCCGTGGGTGCCGTGAGGGGCGGGGTGTGAGGTGTTCCGGCCGTACGGGTACTGCCGGTACGGGTACCGCTCCTGCGCGTCCTGGCCGCCCGGAGCGGCCGGGCCCTCGCCGCCGGGTGCATCACCGCGGTCACGGTCGTACGGCGCGTTCATCGCTGCAACCCCACCTCATCGTCCGCGGCCGTCTTCCCCGGCCCCGACAGCTCGCTCAACGCTTCACCTTCTCACCCGCACCGGAGGGGTCGCGACGTCCGGCCCCGGTGTTCTCGGCGGGGTCACCCGCCTGCCCGCCCCCGGCCTCCACCGCGGAGCCTCCACCGGACTCCGCGGGGCCTTCCGAAGCATCGCGCTCCTCCGGCTCCTCGGACCGCCGTACCAGAGGGGCGTCCGGGTCCGGCTGTTCGCCGATGCGCTTGCGCTGGGTGTACATCCGCACTCCGGCCAGCACCACGAGCAGCACCCCGCCGGAGATCACCAGCATCACCGCGGAGGTGATCTCGGTGACCTCCACCTGGAACCTCATGGCCTCGCCCCAGGGCTCGCCGTCCTCGGTGTAGAGCCGGGCCTCGACCCAGGTGCGGCCGTTGGCCTTGGCGGTGGTGGGGACCTTCACCGACTGGCTGTGCCCGCCCTCCACCGTGACCGGCTGTGCCCCACCGACGTCCAGGCCGATCCGGCGCCCGGAGACCAGCCGCAGCTCCAGGTTCTCCACGTCCTGGAGGAGTTTGTTCTGGACGGTCACCGGGATGGTGGCACTGCGGCCGGACAGCTTCATGTCCGACTTCTCGATCAGCCGGACACCGTCCGTCAGCTCCTCCAGATAGCCGCCCACCGAGTCCCGGTACTCCGCCGCCGCCTCGCGGTCACCGCGCCAGGAGACGGACATCGAGCGGTGGAGCGCGCTGTTGAAGGGCGTCTCGACCCGCGCCGGCTCGGACAGGATGCTCTTGAAATCGTCCAGGGTGTTCCGGATGGTGCGGATCTCCTCGAAGGCCTCGGTCCGCAGTTCCCGCTTGCGCAGCGAGGCCGGGTACGAACCCTGGCCCGGCACCTTCCGGCCGGCCTGCGGGTCCGGATCGGCCTCCGCGGCCTCGGACAGGCTCACGAACTCCGCCCAGCGCCCGTCGAGCTGGAGCGTGTCGAGTGCACCGGCCATCGCCTGGGCCTGGCTGACCGTGGGCATCCGCTGGGGAGCCACCACGATGCTGCGCTGCCGGCCCGGCTGCTGTGCGGTGATCGACTGGGTGTGGGCCAGGAACCGCTGTACGGCTTCTGTGGAGTCGTCCGCCCGGGTCATGTCCCCCTGGAACAGCTTCGACAGCCGGGCGTCCGCCACGATCGCGGTGGTGCCGCTGCCGATCGGCCGGGCGGCTGTGGGGGTGTGGTTCAGGGAGTCGGGTTCGCGCAGGCTGTCGCTGCGGGCGATGACGCTGTGGGCGCCCGCCGAGGTGGCCACGGAGACGATGGAGGGGTCGACGGCGCCCTCCACCGGCCAGGCGAAGTCGGTGCTGGGCTCGGTGAGCAGGGTGGTCTCCACCGTCATCCGGCCCAGCTCGGTGGCCGGACCCAGGTGGCTGAGCGCGCCGGAGATCTTCTTTCCCCGGTGGGCGAGGGAGGCGAGGTCCGGGTCGCCGAAGGGCAGGGCCACGACCTCTCCGTCCTCCACGGCCTGCCGCAGTTCGTGCAGCCACCTCCGGGCGTCGGCCTGGCCCTTGCCGGCGACCTCCCGGCCGTCCTCGGTCAGCACCTTGTAGTTGTTGGTCATCGCCTCGACGGAGGCGAGCAGGTCCGGGTCGACCACCCAGGTGACCGGCAGCTTCCTGCCCAGGGCGACCATCTGCTGGAGCCGTCCGCCGGGTGCGATCTCGGCTTCGAGGTCGTCGTCCTCGAACACCGGCGTCCGCCGCTGGTCCCCGGACTCGGTGCGGGCGGTGACATGGGTGGAGGAGATCAGCGGCCACAGGAAGGTCAGCTGTGTGGTCTGCTCGGGCGCGGAAGGCTGCCATGGCAGGACGGTCCGCTCGATGCCCAGTACGCGTCCGTACGCCTCGCCGGCCATCCGGCCCGACAGTGACACACCGAGCTGGTACACCCCGGGCTCGTCGAACGGCAGCTTGTCGGCCGGCACGCTCAGGGTGAAGGAGAAACCCGCTCCCGAGGGGAGGTCACCGATCTTCACGGTGCCCTTGCCGCCGATCTCCTCACCGTCGACCCCGGGCACGTAGGCGGTACGCGAGTCGGCGCGGTCGATCGCGCTGCGCGTGGTCAGCCGGGCACCGGGCCGGAGCGCGACCTTGGCCTCGACGATGTCGGACGGGGTTCTGTTGCTGACGCGGCCGGAGACGGTGACCGTGTCGCCCTTGCCCGGCGCCGAGGGGGTGAGCCCGGTGATGGACACCGAGACCGTACGGGACTCGTCGGCGGTCGGGGTGGCAGGCGCTGCCTGGACGGAAGGGGCCGCTGAGAGCGCGGAGGGGGCGGCGACGGCCTCGGCATGAGGCTGGACGACCATTCCCGCCAGCAGCGGCAGGGAGGCGGCCAGCACGGCCACGCAGCGCCCCGGCCATCGGCGGAGGGCAGGAGCGATGGGGGTCCCTGGGGTCTGTGCCGCCTCGGCCACGTGCCTCGTCCATCCTGTCCGCCGGTCGTCCGTACCGGTGCGCTGCCGATCTGCCAATGGTCTGCCGCTGGCCTGCTACTGGTCTGCCGCTGCTGTGACGCACTCAGATGCTAACGATCCCTGCCGGCCGTGAGTGCCACGGAGTCGGCCAGGGGCCGAAGGGCCGAAGGGCTGAGGAGGTAACGGGGAGGACCGGGGGAGACGGGCCACGTACCCTGTTCTGCTGTGCCGAATGCCAACACTGACAGCCATCCCCAGCAGCAGGCCCACGGGCCCACCCGAGGGGCTCCTCCAGCGGTTCTGGGGGAAGCCCAGCGCAGAGCCGTGAGTGAACTTCTGCGGGTGTCCCCCGTCGCCGACGATCTGGCCGGCCGCTTCAAGGATGCCGGATTCACCCTGGCCCTGGTCGGCGGTTCGGTGCGCGACGCGCTGCTGGGCAGGCTCGGCAACGACCTGGACTTCACCACCGACGCCCGGCCGCAGGACATCCTGGCCCTGGTCCGACCGTGGGCGGACGCGGTGTGGGAGGTGGGCATCGCCTTCGGCACGGTGGGCTGCCGCAAGGACGACTACCAGATCGAGGTCACGACGTACCGGTCGGAGGCGTATGACCGGACCTCGCGCAAGCCCGAGGTCTCCTACGGCGACTCGATCGAGGAGGACCTCGTCCGCCGGGACTTCACCGTCAACGCGATGGCGGTCGTGCTGCCCGAGAAGGCCTTCGTGGACCCGCACCAAGGTCTGGACGACCTCGCGCGCCGGGTGCTGCGTACGCCCGGCACCCCCGAGGATTCCTTCTCCGACGACCCGCTGCGGATGATGAGGGCCGCCCGCTTCGCCGCCCAGCTCGGCTTCGAGGTGGAGGACGGCGTCGTGGCCGCGATGTCGGCGATGTCCGAGCGGATCGAGATCGTCTCGGCCGAGAGGGTGCGGGATGAGCTGAACAAACTGATCCTCGCCGATCACCCCCGGCGCGGCCTGGAGTTGCTGGTGAAGACGGGGCTGGCCGATCGGGTCCTTCCCGAGCTGCCCGCGCTGCGTCTGGAGCGGGATGAGCACCACCGGCACAAGGACGTCTACGAGCACAGCCTGACCGTGCTGGAGCAGGCCATCGATCTGGAGGAGGACGGCCCGGACCTCACTCTCAGGCTGGCGGCCCTGCTGCACGACATCGGCAAGCCGAGGACACGCCGGTTCGAGAAGGACGGGCGTGTCTCCTTCCACCACCACGAGGTGGTGGGAGCGAAGATGACCAAGTCCCGGATGACCAAGCTCAAGTACCCGGGCGAGATGGTGAAGGACGTTTCGCGTCTGGTCGAGCTCCATCTGCGCTTCCACGGCTACGGCACCGGGGAGTGGACCGACTCGGCCGTACGGCGCTACGTCCGCGATGCCGGCCCGCTGCTGGAGCGGCTGCACAAGCTGACGCGGTCGGACTGCACCACCCGCAACAAGCGCAAGGCCAACGCTCTGTCGCGTGCGTACGACGGTCTGGAGAATCGCATCGCGCGGCTGAAGGAGCAGGAGGAGCTGGACTCCATCCGCCCGGATCTCAACGGCAACGAGATCATGGAGATCCTCGGGCTGCGTCCCGGTCCCGAGGTGGGCGAGGCCTACAGGCATCTGATGGAGTTGCGGCTTGAGCACGGCCCGATGGGGCGTGAAGCCGCGACCGAGGCCCTCAGGCAGTGGTGGGCCGATCGGGGCTGACCGTACCGCTGTCTCCTCCGCGGTGGCCGTTGCGGTGTTTCACGTGAAACACCGCAACGGCCACCGCGGCGTACAGTGCCGTCACCGTCATCACCAGAGCCGGTGAACGGCCGTCCGGGGGAAGCATCAGGGCGGCCACACCGGCGGCACCGACGAAGGCGACGTTGAAGAGCATGTCGTACAGGGAGAAGATCCTCCCCCGGAAGACATCGTCCACCGACGACTGCACAACCGTGTCCGTAGTGATCTTCGCGCCCTGAGTTGCCAGCCCCACCACGAAGGCGGCGCCCAGCACGGGCGCGGGCAGGAACGGCAGAGCCAGGGCGGGCACCAGCGCCGCTGCCCCCGCGGCGCACAGCGCGATCCAGCCGAACCGGCCGACGCGCTGTACGGCCCAGGGGGTGATGACGGCCGCAGCGAAGAAGCCCAGTCCGGAGACGCCAACGGCCAGCCCCAGAAGCGCCATCCCTCCCAGAAGACCTCCGTTGCCGCCGCTGCCTCCCCCGCCACCGCTGTCCCAGGCGTACCGGCTCAGCATCAGCACCATCACCGTCAGTGCGCCGTAGCAGAATCGCAGCACGGCCATCGAGGCGAGCGACTGGGCGGCCCTGCGCCGTTCCCTCAGATGGCGCAGCCCCGCGATCAGACCGCGTGCGACACCGGCCAACGTGGCGCCAAGCCGGGACCTTGTGATTGTGTCCGGCCCGAGCGTGACACGGCCGATCCGGAGCGACGCCAGGGCGCCCAGCAGATAGAGCCCGGCGCCGAGAACCACCACCATGGCATCCGCACCCGCGCCGTCCGGAGCGGGGATCCGCACGAGGAAGGCGAGTCCGCCTCCCGCGGTGGCCGCCAGGGTGCCCGCGGTGGGGGACAAGGAGTTCGCCATCACCAGCCGTTCACCGTCCACCACATGCGGCAGGGAGGCCGAGAGTCCGGCGAGGACGAAACGGTTGACGGCGGTGACCGAGAGTGCGGCGAGGTAGAACAGCCACAGCGGTGCCGAAGTCAGCACCAGTGCCGCGGTCGTGGTCGCCAGTACGGCGCGCAGCAGGTTGCCGAACAAAAGCACCTGCCGCCGCTGCCACCGGTCGAGCAGCACCCCGGCGAAGGGGCCGAGCAGCGAGTACGGCAGCAGCAGAACGGCCATTGCGGAGGCGATGGCGGCGGGGGAGGTCTGTTGCTCGGGCGAGAAGACCACATAGGCGGCGAGCGCGACCTGGAAGACCCCGTCGGCCGACTGGGACAGCAGCCGTACCGCCAGCAGTCGGCGGAAACCGGAGAAACGCAGGAGTACGCGCAGATCACGCACAACAGCCATGCGGTCAGCCTCACACACTCGCCCAGGAGGGAGACGCAGCGCCCTCGGGACACGGTCGGTTCCAGCGGTGTTTCACGTGAAACACCGACCGGATCCGGTGGGCATCACTCACCTCCGGTCACTCACCTCCGGTCACTCACTTCCGGGGCGAGGTTCCCACCGCGCCGTCTGCTCCTGAGGGGCGGGGAGGATCGGCTGCAGATCCTTTCGGAAGCCCAGGGCGAAGACATCGGGCGCGCCGTCGAGGACACCCCCGGAGGGGTCGTCCGAGCCATCGTGGCGGACCACGTCGCGTTCCGGCAGGAGGATGTCGCGCACCACCACGGCACACAGATACAGCGTGCCCAGCAGATGAAGCATGATCGCGAACTGGTAGCCCTCGGCGGGCAGCCCATGGTGGTCATCACCGCTGCCCGTGTAGGCCAGGTAGAACCAGATGCCGAGGTAGTACATCACCTCGCACGCCTGCCAGATCAGGAAGTCGCGCCAGCGGGGCCGGGCCAGGACGGCCAGCGGGATCAGCCACAGCACGTACTGAGGCGAGTAGACCTTGTTGGTCACGATGAACAGGGCGATCACGAGGAAGGCGAGCTGTGCGAAGCGCGGACGACGCGGCGCGCGCAGGGTGAGCAGGGCGATCGCCGCGCAGCCCAGCAGTACCAGCAGCGTGGCATAGGTGTTGGCGTGCTCCAGCGGGTTGCCGGTGCGCTGCGAGATGATCAGCCAGAAGGATCCGAAGTCGATGTTCCGTTCCTGGCTGAAGGCGTAGAACTTCCCCCAGCCCTCCGGGGCGAGCAGCATGACGGGCAGGTTCACCGCCAGCCACGCGGCCACAGCCCCGACCAGCGCCGTACCGAACGCCTTCCAGCGGCCCGCGCGCCAGCAGAGCACCAGCAGCGGTCCCAGCAGCAGGAACGGATAGAACTTGGCGGCGGTCGCGAGCCCCAGCAGCACCCCTGAGGCGAATGGACGGCTGCGCGCCCACATCAGCATCGATGCGGCGGTCAGGGACACCGCCAGCAGATCCCAGTTGATCGTCGCGGTGAGCGCCAGGGCCGGGGCGAGCGCGACCAGCAGCGCGTCCCATGGGCGCCGCCGGTGTGTACGGGCGACGCACACCACCAGGACGGCGGCGCAGGCCATCAGCATCCCGGCATTGACCATCCAGTAGATCTGCTGCCGCTCCACCATCTCGCCGCCCTGCGGTGTGAGCCAGGACGCCACCTCCATGAACACCCCCGTCAGCACCGGGTACTCCAGATACTCCATCCCCCCGGAGATCTCCTGCGGGATGCGATCGAAGTACGGCGTGAGATCGGTGGCGAAGCCGCGGCCGGTGTAGAGGTGCGGGATGTCGGAGTAGCAGGCATGCACATACTGGCTGGTCGCCCCGCGGAACCAGCCGCTCTCGTAGCAGGGCAGCTTCTGCACCATGCCGAGGGCGAACATGCCCAGCATCACCAGCAGCACGACCCGTACCGGCGTCCACCAGGACCCTCCGGCCAGTGCGCGCCTGCCGATCGGTCCACCGATCAGCTCGCTGCCCGCGGCGGCGATCTCGTCCTGGGCGGTAGGCCGTACCGGTGCCTGCTGCTCCTGGTGCGCGCTCGTCATGGGCCACATCCTGCCGTATGGCGGATCAGGGCATGCGGTACACGAGACGGCGGGGCACTGGGCTCCGCCGGCCCGTCCGTTCCGACCGGCCCGACCGGCCGGGCCCGGGAAAGCCGGAAGCGGCGCCGTTTCCGACGCCGCTTCCCCAGGCCTCTCTCAGACCTTCCTCAGTGTTCCCTCCCGGAGTCCCGGCAGAGGGCGGTCACTGTCCCGAGAACTGCCTCAGGTGCCGTCCTGGCCCCAGATCCCGCCGTTGTTTCCGTTCCCGCCGTTGCCGTTCCCACCGGTGTCCGTGCCTCCGGTGTCGGTTCCGCCGGTGTCCGTGCCTCCGGTGTCCGTGCCTCCGGTGTCGGTTCCGCCGGTGTCCGTGCCTCCTGTGTCCGTGCCTCCGGTGTCGGTACCCCCGGTGTCGTCACAGAACCAGTCGTTGGGACGGCAGGTGTTCGACGGAGGCCCGGACGGAGTCTCCTGGGACGGAGACGGCTCCGTGCTGGGCTCGGGCTCCTCGCTCTCCGACGGCGACGGCTCGGGCTCCTCGCTCTCCGACGGCGACGGCGTCGGAGACGGGGCGCCGACCTGGTCGATCTTCTTGCCGATCGGACCGGCCTCGGGGAAGTCCTTCACCGGCACCCCCTTGAGGGCGGTCTTCATGTATGCCGTCCACACCTCGGTGGGCAGCCGGCCACCGTGGATGGATTCGAAGCCGCCCGTACCGTTCATCGACAGCAGGGTGCCCTCGTCCGGGTCCGTGCGGAACAGCGTGACCGCGGTGGACAGCTGCGGGGTGTACCCCACCCACCAGGCGGACTTGTTCTTGTCGGTCGTACCGGTCTTGCCCGCCGCGGGACGGCCCAGCCCCTGTGCCCTGGTGCCCGTGCCGTGCTGCTTCTCGATGACGCCGCGCAGCACGTCGGTGATGTTGTCGGCGATGTCGGAGTCCATCGCCGTCTCCTTCTGGGGCTTCTCGAAGCCGGGCTTCTCATCGCCCTCGTGCTCCACCTTCTTCACCGTGTAGGTGTCGACATGGGTCCCCGAGGCGGCGAAGGTCGCATAGGAGTTGGCCATCTCGATGGCGCCCGGGGTGGAGGTGCCCAGCGCGAAGGACGGGTTGAGGTTCGGGTCGAAGCTGTCCTTCTCGATGCCCGCGCTCGCCGCCATGTCCCGGACCTTGCTCATGCCCACGTCCATGCCGAGCTGGACGAACGGCGTGTTGGCGGAGACCTCCATGGCTCGGCGCAGGGTGACGTAACCGTGGTCCTTGTCGGCGTCGTTCACCTGGTAGAAGGGGTTGCCCTCCTTGTCCAGGTAGTCGGTGCCGTCCTGCTGCTTGACCTTCAGCTTGTTGTCGCCGTTGTACTCGCTGCTCGGCGCGATGCCCACGCCGTCGCTCCTGTAGGTGCCGTGCTCCATGGCCGCGGCCAGCACGAACGGCTTCCATGTCGAACCGACCGGGACACCGAGGGTGTCCGCGTTGTTGGTGAAGTGGCCCTTGTCGAAGCCCGGACCGCCGTAGATGGCGACGACCTTGCCCGTGCCGGGCTCCACCGAGGCGGCGCCGAACTGGACGAACTTGTCGGTCCTGGGGCTTCCCTCGGGATCGATGTACTGCTTGGTGATCTTGTTGACCGCCTTCTCCATCGCGGCGGTCTTCTTCTTGTCGAAGGTCGTGTAGATCTGGTAGCCGCCCTGGTCGAACTGCTGCTTGCTGAGGCCCAGGGTCTTCTTGACCTCGGCCTCGGCGAGGGCGGCCAGATAGCCGGTCTGCCCGTTGAGCCCGGCCTGTGCCTTGCGCGGAGCGATCTTGGGGAACTCGTATCCGTCCCGCTCGCTCTGGCTCATCAGCTTGAGATCGACCTGCCGGTCCATCACCCAGTTCCAGCGCTTCACAGCGCGTTCGCGGTTCTCCTTGGGGGAGGAGTTGGGGCCCAGACCGCCGGCCGGGTCGTACAGGTCGGCGCCCTTGAGGACGGTGGTGAGCAGCGCGCTCTCGGCGGGCGTGAGCTTCTCGGCGTCCTTCTCGAAGTACGCCTGGGCGGCGGCTTGGAGACCGTGCGCACCACGTCCGTAGTAGCTGGTGTTGAGGTACCCCTGAAGGATGTCCTGCTTATCCATCTGGGCGTTGACCTTGATGGAGATGAACAGCTCCCGCGCCTTGCGGGTGATGGTCTGGTCCTGGCTCAGATAGGTGTTCTTGACGAACTGCTGGGTGATGGTCGAGCCGCCCTGGGTGTCACCGCCCGTGGCCATGTTGAACACCGCCCGGCCGATACCGATCGGGTCGACGCCCTTGTCCTCCCAGAAGGTGGCGTTCTCGGCGGCGACGACCGCCTGCTGCATCGACTCGGGGACATCCTCTATCTTGATGTTCTGCCGGTTGGTCTTGCCGGCCCTGGCCATGACCGTGCCGTCGTCCCAGTAGTAGACGTTGTTCTGCTGGAGGGCCAGGGCGTTCTTCTCGTCCGGCACCTCCACCATGGCCAGCGCCAGTCCGCCGAGGCCGATCAGCATCCCCATGAAGGCCAGGGCAAGGCCGGTGACCAGCTTCCAGGACGGCGTCCAGCGCCGCCAGCCGTACTTGCCGGACCTGGGGTAGTCGATGAGGCGCTTCTTCTCGGGCTCGTAGCGCCCCCGCCTCCGGCCGACGACCGTGACGTCCCCGGCGGAGTCGGCCGCCCGGCGTCTGCCGCCGCCGGCACCGGCGCGCTGTGCCGCGCGCCGCGCCTCGGCCCGGCCGCCGTGGGGGCGGTCCGAGGACATGCCGTGGGAGGCGGTGGAGCCATACGACTGTGCGGCGCGCCGACCGCCTGACGGCGGCTGTGCGGCGCGCCGGCCACGTGACTGCGGTGGCTTACGACGGTGCTCGCTCATGTGGAACAGCTACTCCTCGGGCAGGCGCTCGCGCCGGAAGGCGGCAGTGTACTTCCAGGTACTTCCAGTCCCCCGAAGTGCGGCCCGCCCACGTTCCCAGAACTGGCCGCACTGCACCCGGGACGAGGACGCGTCCGACGCCTCGTTGGTTCCCGGTCGCCTTCTGCACAGCGGACAGACTACGCAGCCCCAAAAACCCCATCTCCGGCATTCGGGAGAAACAGGGGCTACTGAGCTGTAGTGAAGGAGCGATGTGAAACCGCTCACTCTCTCCCGCGCCCACCCCCCCTTGTCGCGCATCCGAAGGCGCTCTATCGTCTTCGCTATCACCCCGATGTATCGACTCGATACATCGGCGAGAGACAATGGCACAGGACGACGGGGCACGAGCCCGAGGCGGCCGCCCGGGGACGGGCCGGCCGGCGGACACCGGCGGAAGGAGTGACGGCGATGGGCAGACGCTCGGGAATCCTGGAGTTCGCCGTCCTCGGACTGCTCCGTGAGTCACCCATGCACGGTTACGAGCTGCGTAAACGGCTCAACACCTCGCTGGGCGTCTTCCGGGCCTTCAGCTACGGCTCCCTCTACCCCTGCCTGAAGACGCTGGTCCAGCGCGGATGGCTGGCGGAGGAGCCCGGCGACGAGCCCGAGGACTCCCTCGCGGCACCGCTCGCGGGCCGCCGGGCCAAGATCGTCTACCGGCTCACGGCCGAAGGGAAGGAGCGCTTCGAGGAGCTCCTCTCCCAGACCGGGCCGGACACCTGGGAGGACGAGGGCTTCGGCGTTCGCTTCGCCTTCTTCGGCCAGACCTCGCGCGATGTGCGGATGCGGGTGCTGGAGGGCCGCCGCAGCCGCCTGGAGGAGCGCCTCGCCAAGATGCGCACCGCCCTGGCCCGCACCCGGGAGAGGCTGGACGACTACACCCTCGAACTGCAGCGACACGGCATGGAGTCCGTGGAGCGCGAGGTCCGCTGGCTCAACGAACTCATCGAGAGCGAGCGGGCGGGGCGTGATCAGCATCGGGGGGAGACCCCGCCCGATCCGTCCGATGACACCGCGTGAAGGTCCGCACCGAGCGGGCAGGCACCAAGACCACCGTCGGAAACGACACGGAACAAACACAGGGAGCAACCGCCAATGGGTTCGGTTCGCGTAGCCATCGTCGGCGTGGGCAACTGCGCCGCCTCGCTGGTGCAGGGCGTCGAGTACTACAAGGACGCCGACCCGAAGAGCCGCGTGCCGGGTCTGATGCACGTGCAGTTCGGCGACTACCACATCTCGGACATCGAGTTCGTGGCCGCGTTCGACGTGGACGCCAAGAAGGTGGGCCTGGACCTCGCCGACGCCATCGGCGCCAGTGAGAACAACACCATCAAGATCTGCGACGTGCCCACCACCGGCGTGACCGTCCAGCGCGGCCACACCCTCGACGGCCTGGGCAAGTACTACCGCCAGACCATCGAGGAGTCGGCCGAGGAGCCGGTCGACGTCGTGCAGGTCCTCAAGGACCGCGAGGTCGACGTCCTGGTGTGCTACCTCCCGGTGGGCTCCGAGGACGCCGCGAAGTACTACGCGCAGTGCGCCATCGACGCGCGTGTCGCCTTCGTCAACGCCCTGCCGGTCTTCATCGCCGGCACCGAGGAGTGGGCGAACAAGTTCGCCGAGGCCGGTGTCCCGATCGTCGGCGACGACATCAAGTCCCAGGTGGGCGCGACCATCACGCATCGCGTGCTGGCCAAGCTCTTCGAGGACCGCGGCGTCGTCCTCGACCGCACGATGCAGCTCAACGTCGGCGGCAACATGGACTTCAAGAACATGCTCGAGCGCGAGCGCCTGGAGTCCAAGAAGATCTCCAAGACCCAGGCCGTCACCTCCCAGATCCCCGACCGGGACCTGGGCGAGGACAACGTCCACATCGGCCCGTCGGACTACGTGGCCTGGCTGGACGACCGCAAGTGGGCCTACGTCCGCCTGGAGGGCCGCGCGTTCGGCGACGTCCCGCTGAACCTGGAGTACAAGCTGGAGGTCTGGGACTCCCCGAACTCCGCCGGTGTCATCATCGACGCCCTGCGCGCCGCGAAGATCGCCAAGGACCGCGGTGTCGGCGGGCCGATCCTCTCGGCCTCCTCCTACTTCATGAAGTCCCCGCCGGTCCAGTACTTCGACGACCAGGCCCGGGAGAACGTGGAGAAGTTCATCAACGGCGAGGTGGAGCGCTAGGAATCCACCCGGAGAGCGCCGGGAGGCACCCGGGACGCATCCGGTGGACACGGTGCCGGACGGCCGGGACGCATCCGGCAGCGCATCACGGCGAGGGGCCCGGACACGGTTTCGTGTCCGGGCCCCTCGCCGTGATGCGGCCGTCGTACGGCGCCGCGTACGGCCGGGCGGTCCGGCGCCGGCCGCCGCGCGTGTCCGCTCAGTTGTCGACCAGCCGGTCGTACTGCGTCGTCGTGTGCCGCAGGATCGCCGTCAGCTCGTCGCCCACCCTCGGCTCCGCGGCCTCCTCCGGCACGAACAGGATCGACACCTGCATGTGCGGCGGCTCGGCGAACCAGCGCTGCTTGCCGTCCCACACGAAGGGCGAGAGGTTGCGGTTCACCGTCGCCAGCCCGGCCCGCGCCACGCCCTTGGCCCGCGAGGTCATCCCGTGCATGGCCTTCGGCGCCTCCAGGCCCACCCCGTGCGAGGTGCCGCCGGCCACCACCACCAGCCAGCCGTCGCCCGGCGCCTTCTGCTGCCGGTAGCCGAAGCGGTCGCCCCGCACCACCCGCGTGACGTCCAGCACCGAGCCCCGGTACCGGGTCGCGTCGTGGTCGCCCAGCCACAGCCGCGTGCCGATCCGGGCCCGGAAGCGGGTCTGCGGGAACTGCTGCTGGAGCAGCGCGAACTCCTGAGGCTTCAGATGGCTGACGAACATCGTCTCCAGCGGCAGGCGGGCCGCCCGCAGCCGGTCCATCCAGCCGATGACCTCGTCCACCGCGTCCGTGCCGTCGGTGCGGTCCAGCGGCAGGTGGATCGCGAAGCCCTCCAGCCGTACGTCCTCGATCGAGGCGCGCAGCTTGCCCAGGTCCTCCTCCATCACCCCGTGCCGCTTCATCGAGCTCATCACCTCGATGACGACACGGGCTCCGACCAGCGCGTTCACCCCGTCGACCGAGGAGACCGTGCGGATCGCCCGGTCCGGAAGCGGCACCGGCTCCTCACCGCGGCGGAACGGGGTGAGCACCAGCAGGTCCCCGCTGAACCAGTCCTTCATCCGGGCGGCCTCGTACGTCGTGCCCACGGCGATGACGTCCGAGCCGAAGCGGGTCACCTCCTCGGCCAGCCGCTCGTGGCCGAAGCCGTACCCGTTGCCCTTGCAGACCGGGACCAGTCCCGGGAACTGCCGGAGCACCGTCTGCTGGTGCGCCCGCCAGCGTTCGGTGTCGACGTAGAGGGAGAGCGCCATGGCCGTACGGAACCTTTCTCATCGGTCCCGGCGTGCGCCGGCGGGCCGTCTTCCGTCCCGCCGACTCCCGCCGGACGTGCGTGGAGCAGGGCGTCAGCGGCGCGACATGTAGATGTCGAGCGCCTTGTGCAGCAGCTTATTGAGCGGAAAGTCCCACTCGCCGAGGTACTCGGCGGCCTGGCCGCCGGTGCCCACCTTGAACTGGATCAGGCCGAAGAGGTGGTCGGAGTCGTCCAGGGAGTCGCTGATGCCGCGCAGGTCGTACACGCTCGCCCCGAGCGCGTACGCGTCCTGCAGCATCCGCCACTGCATGGCGTTCGAGGGGCGCACCTCGCGCTTGTGGTTGGCCGAGGCGCCGTAGGAGTACCACACGTGCCCGCCCACGATCAGCATGGTCGCCGCGGCCACCGCCTCGCCCTCGTGCTTGGCGAAGTACAGCCGCATCCGGTTGGGGTCCTCGGAGTTCAGCGCCTTCCACATGCGCTGGAAGTAGCCGAGGGGGCGCGGCCGGAAGCGGTCGCGCTCGGCCGTCACCTCGTACAGCTCCTGCCACACCGGAAGGTCGTCGTAACCGCCCTGCACGACCTCGACGCCGGCCTTCTCGGCCTTCTTGATGTTGCGCCGCCACAGCTGGTTGAAGCCCTTGTGCACCTCGTCCAGCGAGCGGTTCTCCAGCGGCACCTGGAAGACGTAGCGCGGCTGGACGTCGCCGAAGCCGGCGCCGCCGTCCTCGCCCTGCTGCCAGCCCATCCGGCGCAGCCGGTCGGCCACCTCGAAGGCGCGCGGCTCGATGTGGGTGGCCTCGACGTCGCGCAGCCGCTTCACGTCCGGGTTCTGGATGCCGGCCTTGATCGCGGAGGCGTCCCAGCGCCGGATCACCACGGGCGGGCCCATCTTCACCGAGAACGCGCCCTTGGCCTTCAGATGCGCCAGCATCGGGCGCAGCCACTCCTCCAGGTTCGGCGCGAACCAGTTGATCACCGGCCCCTCGGGCAGGTAGGCCAGATAGCGTTTGACCTTCGGCAGCTGGCGGTACAGCACCAGGCCCGCCCCGACCAGTTCGCCGCTCGCGTCGAACCAGCCCAGGTTCTCCGCGCCCCACTCGGCCTTCACGTCCGCCCACGCGGGGACCTGCATGTGGCTGGCCGATGGCAGGCTCCGGATATACGCCAGGTGCTGCTCGCGACTGATCGTCCTCAGGGTCAGGCTCATTACGGGGCGCTCCTCCGGCGTACTTCGCAGGGTCTGGCCGGAAGCCTACTGCGCAGGCACGCGCCCCGGACGTGCCAGTACGGGGCCGCGGCGAGCCGGGGCGGGGCCCGCCGCGGCTCGCCGCGCCCCGCCCGTCGGGCGGGGGGTCAGCCGAACAGCCCGCCGTTCGACATCCCCAGGTAGAAGCCGACCGCCGCCGAGCCCATGCTGACGACCAGCGCGAACCGCTCGCCCGTGGTCGCGGAGATCATCTGCCCCCAGCCGCCGGACACGATCCCCAGCAGCCCGGCCCAGGAGGCGAGCAGGCTGAGACCGGAGAAGAAGCCGGTGACGAACGCGACCACACCGAGCACCGCGGTCACGGCGACGAACCGGTTCTCGACCGGGTGCCGCCGGCCGTCGGTGTTGAGGAGGGAGGAGACCGGGCTCCTCCGTACCGCCTGTGCCATGGGGAACCTCCTGCGGGACCGTCCGGACCGCCGGGTCCGCGGGCTGCCGTGGCCCCTCCGGGGCCGCTCGGCCCGTCCGCTTCTCCGGACAGGGCGGATGAGCCGCATCCGCCGGACTCGCGGGGGTGCGGCAGGTGACGCGTATCACGTCCCCTGTGTCCAGGTTGCGGCGAGCGGGCGCCGGATTTCAACCCGAGTGGCGGTGCGGGTACTCTGTACCGTCTGCGCGGTGTCTGCCCCGGCGGCGACCGGATCCGGGAACGGACCGGGGACTTTCCGGGGAACGGACCGGGACTGTCAGTGCCGGCCGATACCGTTGCTCACGCATCACGACCCTCCTGCCACGGAACGACCGTGGCCGCCGAGTCCAGAGGAGGTGGGTTCCACATGCGTCACTACGAGGTGATGGTCATCCTCGACCCCGATCTCGAGGAGCGCGCTGTCTCCCCGCTGATCGAGAGCTTCCTTTCCGTCGTCCGCGAGGGCGAGGGGAAGGTCGAGAAGGTCGACACCTGGGGCCGTCGTCGTCTCTCGTACGAGATCAAGAAGAAGCCCGAGGGCATCTACTCGGTCATCGACCTGCGGGCCGAGCCCGCGGTCGTCAAGGAGCTCGACCGTCAGATGAACCTGAACGAGTCGGTTCTGCGGACCAAGGTCCTCCGCCCCGAGACCCACTGAGCGCTCCCGCTCAGCGGATCGCAGGGAACCGGTAGCGCCTCCGGCACTCCGGAAGCACCGGCACCACAGCATCACCAGCAGCCAGCAGCACCCCGCCGAGAGGTTCACCCATGGCAGGCGAGACCGTCATCACGGTCGTCGGCAATCTGGTCGACGACCCCGAGCTGCGCTTCACCCCCTCCGGTGCGGCGGTCGCGAAGTTCCGCGTCGCGTCCACCCCCCGCACCTTCGACCGCCAGACCAACGAGTGGAAGGACGGCGAGAGCCTGTTCCTGACCTGCTCGGTGTGGCGGCAGGCGGCGGAGAACGTCGCCGAGTCCCTCACCCGGGGCACCCGCGTCATCGTGCAGGGCCGGCTCAAGCAGCGCTCTTACGAGGACCGCGAGGGCATCAAGCGCACGGTCTACGAGCTGGACGTCGACGAGGTCGGCGCCAGCCTGCGCAACGCCACGGCCAAGGTCACCAAGACCACCGGCCGCGGCGGCGGCCAGCAGGGCGGCGGCGGTGGCGGCTGGGGCGGTGGCTCCGGCGGTTCCGGCGGCGGCTACTCGGACGAGCCCCCCTTCTGAGGTACCCCCAGGGGTTCCGGGAAGGGCTGCGCTCACAGGCACAGACTTCTTGAACCAAACGGAGAGAGACAATGGCGAAGCCGCCTGCTCGCAAGCCGAAGAAGAAGGTTTGCGTGTTCTGCAAGGAAAAGATCAAGTACGTCGACTACAAGGACACGAACCTGCTGCGGAAGTTCATCTCCGACCGCGGCAAGATCCGTGCCCGTCGCGTCACCGGCAACTGCACCCAGCACCAGCGTGACGTCGCCACGGCCGTGAAGAACAGCCGTGAGATGGCGCTGCTGCCCTACACCTCGACCGCTCGATAAGGGAAGGATGACCGACTCATGAAGATCATCCTGACCAACGAGGTCTCGGGTCTCGGCAACGCCGGCGACATCGTCGAGGTGAAGGACGGGTACGCCCGCAACTACCTGCTCCCCCGCGGATTCGCCATCCGCTGGACCAAGGGCGGGGAGAAGGACGTCGAGCAGATCCGCCGCGCCCGCAAGATCCGCGAGATCGCCACGATCGAGCAGGCCAACGAGATCAAGGGCAAGCTGGAGGGCGTCACCGTGCGCCTGAAGGTCCGCGCCGGCGACCAGGGCCGCCTGTTCGGCTCCGTCACCCCGGCCGACGTCGCCTCGGCGGTGAAGGCCGCGGGCGGTCCGGACGTCGACAAGCGCCGCATCGAGCTGGACACCCCGATCAAGACCCTGGGCTCGCACCGGGTCTCGGTGCGTCTGCACCCCGAGGTCGTCGCCAAGATCGGCGTCGAGGTCGGCGCCGCCTGACGGCACCCGCGGCGGTACGGCCCCGGCCGTACGGCGGTGGCGCACAGCCGGCGTACGGCCGGTACGCAGCCGTTGAACAGGGCCGCGGTCCCCGCGAGGGGGCCGCGGCCCTGTGCCGTGTCCGGTGGAGCCGACCGGCGCGACGGAGCCGACCGGCCCGGCGGAGCCGCCGCACACGGCGTGCCCCTCAGGCGCGCACCGCCCCGGTGACGACCCAGCGGCCGGAGCGGGCCCGCAGCCACAGGGTGACCAGCCGCATCCCCATCATCAGTCCGGCGACCGCCCACCACAGCGCGGTCAGGCCTCCGCCCAGCGCCGGGACCGCCAGCGCCGCCGGGGCGAACACCACCAGCGTCGCCAGCGCCGCCCACGCCAGGTACGGTCCGTCGCCGGCGCCCATCAGCACTCCGTCCAGCACGAAGACCACCCCCGCGATCGGCGAGGTCACCGCAACCACCAGCAGCGCGGGCGTCAGCCTGTCGTGCACGGCGGTGTCCGTCGTGAACAGCGGCAGCAGCAGCGGACGCGCCGCGACCACCAGCAGCCCCAGCACCACCCCGGAGGCGGCTCCCCACTGCACCATCCGCCGGCACGCGGCCCGTGCCCCCGCCGCGTCCCCCGCGCCCAGGTAGCGGCCGATGATCGCCTGTCCGGCGATGGCGATGGCGTCCAGGGCGAAGGCCAGCAGCGACCAGACGGTCAGCGTGATCTGGTGCGCGGCCACCTCGACGTCCCCCAGCCGCGCCGCGACGGCGGTCGCCAGCACCAGCACGGCGCGCAGCGACAGGGTGCGGACCAGCAGCGGCGCACCGGCCCGGCCGCCGGCCCGGATCCCGGCGGCGTCCGGCCGCAGCGAGGCCCCGTGCCGCCGGGCGCCCCTGACGACCACCACCAGGTAGACGGCCGCCATCGCGCACTGCGCGATCACCGTGCCCCAGGCCGAGCCGGCGATGCCCAGTCCGGCTCCGTACACCAGGGCGAAGTTGAGCACGACGTTGACGGAGAAGCCGCCGACGGCCACGTACAGCGGGGTCCGGGTGTCCTGCAGTCCGCGCAGCACACCGGTGGCGGCCAGGACCACGAGCATCGCCGGGATGCCCAGCGCGCTGATCCGCAGGTACGTCACCGCGTACGGCGCCGCGGTCGCGGACGTCCCGAACAGGTCGACGAGCGCGGGCGCGGTGGGCAGCACGGCGGCCACCACCACCGCGCCGAGCAGCAGGGCCAGCCAGATCCCGTCCATGCCCTGCCGGATGGCGGCGGGCAGGTCGCCGGCCCCGACGCGGCGCGCGACGGCGGCGGTGGTGGCGTAGGCGAGGAAGACGAAGACGTTCACCCCGGTCGTCAGCAGGGTGGCCGCGACGCCGAGTCCGGCGAGCTGAGGGGTGCCCAGATGACCCACGATCGCGCTGTCGGCCATGACGAACAGGGGCTCCGCGACGAGCGCGCCGAAGGCGGGGAGCGCCAGCGCGATGATCTCGCGGTCGTGGCGGCGGGCCGCGGTGCGTCCGGCGGGCGGGGGAGCGTGTGTCATGATCCGATCCAAACATCCACAAGTAATAGTTGCAATAGATGTGTGACCATTACCATTCCTCACCTGGGGTGAGATCCTCTGCGCCGTTTGTCGTGATCTTGACGCGAGTCGCGAACTTTTTCTCCTGCACAGCCGGTGGACGAGAAAACAGCAGCTCAGAGCCTGTGTAAAAGTCGGCTGGCCGACTTCTCCACAGGGCTGTCCCCCGCCCCGTGCACAGGATTCGCCGAGTTCTCCACAGGATGCGGTCGTTCATCCACACGCCCTGTGGATAACTGGATTGGCTGGAGGCTTCCGTAGCCCTACCGTTGTCCGGCGCCCGCCCGCTGTTCCCCTCTTCTTCGCCCGGTCCGCAGCCGTGCCGCGGACCGGAGAGCGGGCGAGCCCAGTGTCAGAGCCGTGCCGTAGGAAAGAGGGGCGCGGGTCGTGAGGAACGGGAGGGAGGTGGCGGGGTGACGCAGTCCGAACACGTCGACAGCCCGGCACCCGGATACGCCACCGGGGCCCCCGGCCCGGGGGACCACCTCCCCGTCTCCCGCCGCAGCCGTGACGCGGCCGCGGACGGCGAGCGCCACGACCGCGGCGCCGACACCTGGCCCTCGGGCCCGGTGGGCGGCTTCGACCGCCTCCCCCCGCAGGACCTCGACGCCGAGAAGTCCGTCCTCGGCGGCATGCTGCTGTCCAAGGACGCCATCGCGGACGTGGTGGAGACCCTCCAGGGCAAGGACTTCTACCGCCCGGCCCACGAGACGATCTACCAGGCCGTCCTCGACCTCTACGCCAAGGGCGAGCCGGCCGACCCCATCACCGTCGCCGCCGAGCTGACCAGACGCGGCGAGATCGCCAAGGTCGGCGGCCCCGGTTATCTGCACTCCCTGGTCCAGGCCGTCCCCACCGCGGCCAACGCCCAGTACTACGCGGAGATCGTCCACGAGCGCGCCGTCCTGCGCCGCCTGGTCGAGGCGGGCACCCGCATCACGCAGATGGGGTACGCGGCCGACGGCGACGTGGACGAGATCGTCAACTCGGCCCAGGCGGAGATCTACGCCGTCACCGAGCAGCGCACCTCGGAGGACTACCTCCCGCTCGCCGACATCATGGAGGGCGCGCTCGACGAGATCGAGGCGATCGGCTCGCGCAGCGGCCAGATGTCGGGCGTGCCGACGGGCTTCACCGACCTGGACTCGCTGACGAACGGCCTCCACCCGGGCCAGATGATCGTCATCGCGGCCAGGCCCGCGATGGGCAAGTCGACCCTTGCCCTGGACTTCGCCCGGGCCTGCTCGATCAAGCACAACCTGCCCAGCGTGATCTTCTCGCTGGAGATGGGCCGCAACGAGATCGCGATGCGCCTGCTGTCCGCCGAGGCGCGGGTGGCGCTGCACCACATGCGGTCGGGCAGCATGACGGACGAGGACTGGAACCGGCTGGCGCGCCAGATGCCCGAGGTCACGGGCGCACCGCTGTACATCGACGACTCGCCGAACCTGACGATGATGGAGATCCGCGCCAAGTGCCGCCGCCTGAAGCAGCGCAACGACCTGCGGCTGGTCGTCATCGACTACCTCCAGCTGATGCAGTCGGGCGGTTCGCGCCGTCCCGAGAGCCGTCAGCAGGAGGTCTCGGAGATGTCCCGGAACCTCAAGCTGCTGGCCAAGGAGCTGGAGGTGCCGGTGATCGCGCTCTCCCAGCTCAACCGCGGCCCCGAGCAGCGCACGGACAAGAAGCCGATGGTCTCGGACCTCCGCGAGTCGGGCTCGATCGAACAGGACGCGGACATGGTCATCCTGCTGCACCGCGAGGACGCCTACGAGAAGGAGTCGCCGCGGGCGGGTGAGGCGGACCTGATCGTGGCCAAGCACCGCAACGGCCCGACGGCGACGATCACCGTGGCCTTCCAGGGGCACTACTCGCGCTTCGTGGACATGGCCCAGACCTGACCGGACTTGGTGTGAGGTCCCGGATTTCGCGGCCGAATCCCACGAGCGACGGCCACGCGACGGCATATCCGGCACGAATCCGAGACCGGCAGGTCAAGCCGCCCACACGTACGGGTGATCGGGCTCTGATGCCGGTGCCCTGGTGGAAGCCCGCTGACACCCCCGGGCTCACGGGGCGTCGCCCGTGGGCCCGGGGGGTGTGCGGTGGGGGAGACCGCCGAGACGGTGAGAGGAAACACCCGTCCAGGCCGTGAGGCAGCGGGAAGCTGCTCAGCGCCTCGTCTCGTACCTGGTCATGACCACGCCGCCGGGAAACGTCCGCGTCTCCATCAGGTTCAGGTTCACCCAGTTGTCCAGCGCGGTGAAGAACGGCGTGCCGCCGCCCACCAGGACCGGGTGGGCGGCGATCACGTACTCGTCGATCAGCCCGGCGCGCATGGCCGCCCCGGCGAGCGTCGCGCCGCCGATGTTCATCGGGCCGCCGTCCTCGGCCTTGAGCCGGGTGATCTCGGCGATCGCGTCGCCGGTGACCAGGCGGGTGTTCCAGCCGACCTTGTCGATCGTCGAGGAGAACACCACCTTCGGCGTGTCCCGCCAGTTCCGCGCGAACTCGATCTCGGCCGGGGTGGCGTCGGGCTGCTGGTCGCCGGTCGGCCAGTAGGAGCTCATCGTCTCCCACAGCTTGCGCCCGTACAGCGACAGGGCACTGGCCTGCTCGTGGTCGAGCCACCACTGGAACAGCTCGTGGCTCGGCGGTCCGCTCCAGCCGATGTCGTCACCGGCCGCGGCGATGTAGCCGTCCAGGGTCAGGTTCATGGCGTAGATCAGTTTCCGCATGGTCCGGCCTTCCGTCCGTGGGTGTCCGGCGTGTGGACCAGCGTGGCGCGGGAAACTCATCGGTGCGCGGTCCGGGCTCGCCGGTGGTCCTCGTGCTCGGGGCTCGGCGTGGTGTACTCGGCCCGCTGCCGCCGGTGCCGGGTCTGTGAGGCGTCCGTCCGCCGGGCGGGGCACGGGCACGGGTACGGGCACGGTGGGAGGCCGGCAGATGTACGAGGAGCGGGGGTCGCGGCGGGTGGCCGGCACGGTGGTGTGGCGCCGGGAGGCCCCTGCGCGCACGCACCGGGTGCGGGTGCTGCCGGACGGGTGCATGGACCTGATCTGGACGGGCGGCGGGCTGCTGGTGGCCGGGCCGGACACCGGAGCCCATCTGACCGACGATCCGCCTGGGACCGGCTGTGTGGGGTTGCGGTTCCCGCCCGGCACCGGGCCGCGCGTCCTGGGTGTGCCGGCGTGCGAGCTGCGCGACGCGCGGGTGCCGCTGGAGGCGCTCTGGCCGGGGCGCGAGGCGCGGGAGCTGGCCGAGCGTGTGGCCGGGGCATGGGCCGGGGCGCGGGACGGGGCCGCGGTGCTGGAGGAGGCGGCCGCGGT